>NZ_PEIG01000005.1:0-300000 GCF_002749975.1 Gloeocapsopsis sp. IPPAS B-1203
TACGCCAACTGAGCCTGTTGATAACACGCCAACTGAACCAACTGAGCCTGTTGATAATACGCCGATAGAACCACCAGTTGACAACACGCCAACTGAACCAACTGAGCCTGTTGACAATACGCCGATAGAACCACCAGTTGATAACACCCCAACTGAGCCTGTTGACAATACGCCGATAGAACCACCAGTTGATAACACCCCAACTGAGCCAACTGAGCCTATCGATAACACGCCAACTGAGCCTGTTGATAACACGCCAATAGAACCACCAGTTGACAATACGCCAACTGAGCCTATCGATAACACCCCAACTGAACCAACTGAGCCTATTGACAATACGCCGATAGAACCACCAGTTGATAACACCCCAACTGAGCCTATTGACAATACGCCGATAGAACCACCAGTTGATAACACCCCAACTGAGCCTATCGACAATACGCCAACTGAGCCTGTTGATAACACGCCAATAGAACCACCAGTTGACAATACGCCATCTCCGATTGAAGAGTCTACACCAGTGGAGCTATAACAAGAGCTATAAAATTGTAATTAGCTGTTTTTTCACATTGCTGGCAAAGCTTCCTACTGCGGTAGCACAACAAATACCGCCACAGATAAAGCAGTATATCTGTACTACAATTAACTACTGTGGCGGCAAAACAATAGTAGAATTTGGATCAGCAATTTCGGTAGTTGCAATACCCCAAGGTGTTGTAGGAGAATCGTAGTCATCTGTAGGTAAGTTATCGTCTATTTTTAAAGAGCTAGTATGCAAATTTACTAGTTGCTCAAAGTCAGATAAAGCTTCTAACGCAGATTGATAGCGCTTGGTAAAATCATGACGCACCATTTTACACAAAAATGTAGCAAACTCATGACTAACTTGAGCTTTGTCCATCCAGAGTGTTTCTCCCGTGTTTACATCTAGCTGCAACTCATGAGGAGATAATCCAGTTAAAGCTCTAATTCCTGTCATGCCCAATGCATAAATGTCACTACTATATCTAACACGACCTGCACATTGTTCACTGGGAGCATAGCCTTGAGTACCAATTCCGATAGTAAAGCTACTTTGCCCTTCTTGATCTAATAATTGGTTACTTACTTCTTTGACTGCACCAAAGTCAATTAGCACAAGCTTATTGTCGGAGTGTCGCCGAATGATATTACTCGGTTTGATGTCTCGATGAATGACTCCATGACTGTGAACAAATTCTAAAGTTTGTAGAAGCTCGTGTATTATTGTGACAACTGTAGATTCTGGCATTGGTCTACCTGGAGGAATTTCCTGACTGAGAGGATGACCAATAACCAACTCTTGCACAAGATAAAATTCTTCACCTTCATCAAAGTACGCCAGCAGTTGAGGAATTTGGTCATGGGTTCCCAACTTTTCTAGGGTTTCTGCCTCTAATTGAAACAAACGTCTAGCAAGTTGGAAGTGTTTGGGATTGTTACTCGCAAGTTTAAGTTGTTTAACAACACATAGTGGACTACCTGGGCGTTGTCTGTCCTCTGCTACATAGGTTTCACTAAAGCCACCAGCACCTAATACTCTGACAATTTTATAACGCCCGCCAAGGAGCTTTCCAATCGTTGCTAGCTCACGTTGCTCAAGTAGGTATTGTAGGTCATCTTGTTGACTAATAATTTCTTGCACAATTGGAGACGATGCATAGCGTTCTAAGCTACGGTGTAAACTCCTTTTTCTCAATCTTTCACTTGCTACACCTGTACCCAAGTAGGAAAAGCTGGCAAGAGAGATCGCAACCAAAGGAACAGCAACAGGAAAATACAAACCACCATATATGAAACTGAAATAACTCAGACTGACCCAGAAAATCATAATTCCTGCGGTCGATGCACATTGAATAGCAGTGCGCTTAGATCTTCTAATTAAAAATGCACTTCCACCAACTAAAAGTAGTACAAACAAGCTACATGTATTGGTGTTAGGAATTCCTTGTGCGATCGCACGATTATTTAGTAAAGTTGCGATCGCATTCGCTTGAATTTCTACTCCTGACATTTGCTGTGGATACAACCAACTTCCAGCAAATGGCGCTCCATGAAAATCTTGTAGTGAAGCTGCTGTTGCCCCGACTATAACAATTTTATCTTTGAAATACCTTCCTTGCTGTAAATAGCTATTCCAGTTTTCAGGATCTAATACATGCCAAAAAGAAATCTGCTCAAATGTCCAGCTGGACCATAAAAATTAATATACTCTGCTTGAGGTCTGACAAACGCAGGGTTAGCGGCTTTAGCCACTGCCTCTTCAAATGAAGGGAAATCTTTCAATTCTTCCAGTGTATCTTTTGGGTATTCTTCTTGTTGCGACAATAACTCTGGGAAAGTACTTGCAAACCGATGAACTTTCCCATCAGCTTCTAGCGGAAAATTAATTGTGCCAATTGAATGCGGTTTTGTCCAAAATAAGCGTTCGGGCTGGATTAATTGAATTAATCTACCTTGATAAATTTCTGCTTCTGCATACTCGGCAGCCAATGCTACTTTACCTGGATAGCGCTGCAATACTTGAGCTAATTGTTGATCGTCAGCGGAACCGTAGCTACTAGGGTTGGTAAATAAAATATCTAAAGCAACGACTTTTGCACCTGCTGCCATCAACTGATCGATTACTTGTGCATACGCAGCACGTTGCCATGCCCAAGCTTTCAGTGGTTCCAAATAAGCATATTTTTGTGGATCTGCTTCCAACAATTGCTTGGGTATTGATAATGATGGCTCATCAATCGCCAAAATGACAATATCTTCTGGTGGCGCTACTGGACCACGGAGTTCAAAAAACATTGTCTGGACATGAGATTCCCACAGCTGAACTAATCGCCAATTTCCGCCTATTGCGATCGCAGCTGCGATTGCCCAAGCTATTGTAAGAATGTGTCCGATCCAGGCAAGACGTAACGATTGACGTACCGTCAATATTGCAGTGATTTTTGTCGTTGCTTTATGCACTTTAAGCGATCGCTTACCAGCTGAGTCTTTTTTCTGGAGCTTGGATGCTGTATCGTCTTGTGTCATATCTTGCCTGGAAGCTTGTTTTCCCTACAACAACCTGATTTTGTCTTTTCTAAGTTAATCTCTCAAAACTTCAATATCAACCGAATTTAGCTATGATATGCATATATTACTCGCAATAGCATTTATACTTAGGCAGTAAAAATCTCTGGTACTATGTACCCTATCAACAATTTTATTCGACAATGGAAAATCTCCAAAATTAAAGAGTTGTCTCGTGCTGTCTATTTTAAGCAAAACTACTTGCTGTCATCGGCACTAGTAGGTGCCTAAGAAGTAGCGTTAGCATTAATACTATAGACTGTGCCTGTGATTATAAATTTCTCAGAGTGTAGAGACTGTTATAATTCAGCCGACAAGCGTAAAACGACAACTCAGATTTATATTTGTGACTAAACTTATTATGTCTTATTATCAGTTTACACGCTATTTAGGAGGTATTACAAAGCTACATTAAAGCCTAAAATTAGTGACAGTAGCAGTAATTTAAACAATTTTAGCCAAATATACTGTGTGTTTTAGTAAGTACTGAAAGCAACAAGCTAGGAAAAAATTGGTAGGAGTTATTGCAAAAAAAGCATTAAACCTCAAAAAATGTTTAGATGCTCTAGGTGACAGTAGGGTAGAAACAAAAGACAATTGTGTATTATCTGAAATAGTAAACTGAACAAAGGATTTTCTAAAAAATGCGGCATATTTTGCGGCTTCGGAAAAATATATTTTATTCAATTATTTTAAGTAATATAGTACTTTTAAATGATTTGTGAATTTGATAACGTACTAGAAGAGTGGCTAATGGCTAATGAAAGAGAAGCTAGTATGCTGCTCAAACAGTAAAAAAGTGACTCTTGAATAATTAGCAGCCCCAAGGAGATGTTCATAAATCAAATAGAAACGCTATATAAGTTGCAATACAAATTAAAGGAAAACTAACTATTTCTAAGCTTTTAGGTTTAACTTTTATGGCATGCTTAATAAACCGCACGTCTATTTTTGTAGACGGCAATAATATGTTCTATGCGCAACAAAAAAATGGTTGGTTTTTCGATCCAAGAAGAGTATTGGAATACTTTAAAACAGAGCAACCAGAGACGATATTAATCAATGCCTTTTGGTATACCGGCTTAAAAGATCCACAAGATCAGCGTGGTTTTAGAGATGCATTGATCAGCTTAGGATATACAGTACGGCATAAAATTCTTAAAGAATATTACGACGATACCTCTGGACGTTATTCGCAAAAAGCGAACCTAGACATTGAAATTGTCGTAGATATGTTTAATACTGTAGAGCAATATAATCATGTTATTTTATTTAGTGGAGATGGAGATTTTGAACGAGCAATTGAGCTATTGCGCTCAAAAGATACTCACATTACTGTAGTGTCCACAGAAGGAATGATTGCACGAGAATTACGGAATGCTACTGATAGATATATTGATTTAAATGATATTAGAGAATACATAGAGAAAGTAGATTATTAATAATTTAGTTGAAATATAGTTGATATTTTAGACTTAAATACAAAGAACAAACGGCACATACAAAGCAATAGCATGAACGTGTTTACATATAATTTACGATCGCTGTAGTAGAAATCAAGAATAAGTTGACATAAACAACATCAAATAAGGAGTACTATGCACGCACAACAAGATCGCATCATTATCTTTGATACAACATTGCGGGATGGAGAACAATGTCCTGGTGCCACATTAAATGTAGAAGAGAAGGTGATGATTGCTCGCCAACTGTCACGGTTGGGTGTAGATATCATCGAAGCTGGATTTGCATTTGCCAGTCCAGGAGACTTTAATGCAGTACAGCAAATTGCCGAAACTGTAGGTACTGAAGACGGTCCTGTAATTTGTAGTTTGGCAAGAGCAATCAAGGATGATATTAAAGCAGCAGCAGAGGCATTAAAGCCAGCTGCTAAAGCAAGAATTCATACATTTATTTCCACGTCAGATATTCATCTAGAGTACCAGTTGAAAAAATCCCGTTCTGAGGTGTTAGCGATCGCTGAAGAAATGGTCGCCTATGCTAAATCTTTCATGGATGATGTGGAATTTTCTCCTATGGATGCGGTACGCACTGATCCAGAATACTTGTATCAAGTGCTAGAACGCGCGATCGCTGCTGGCGCAAAAACAATCAATATTCCTGATACCGTAGGTTACACTACTCCTAGTGAATTTGGAGCGCTGATTCGCGGTATAAAAGAGAATGTTTCAAATATTGACCAAGCAATTATTTCGGTTCACGGTCACAATGATTTGGGTTTAGCTGTTGCTAACTTCTTAGAAGCTGTCAAAAATGGAGCGCGACAACTCGAATGTACGATTAACGGTATTGGGGAACGCGCTGGCAATGCGGCACTAGAAGAATTAGTCATGGCGCTACACGTCAGACGGCAATACTATAACCCTTATTTAGGTCGCCCAGTTGATTCTGAAGCACCTTTGACAAATATTGATACGCATCAAATTTATAAAACTTCCCGACTCGTTTCTAATTTAACAGGGATGCTGGTGCAGCCGAATAAGGCGATTGTTGGTGCAAATGCTTTTGCCCACGAATCTGGAATTCACCAAGATGGCGTGTTGAAAAATAAGCTGACCTATGAAATTATGGATGCCCAATCCATCGGCTTAACTGATAATCAAATCGTCTTGGGCAAACATTCGGGACGCAATGCCTTCCGCACTCGTTTAAAGGAATTGGGATTTGAACTGTCGGAAACAGATTTAAATAAAGCATTTTTGCGGTTTAAAGACTTAGCAGATAAGAAAAAAGAGATTTCTGATTGGGATTTAGAAGCAATCGTCAACGATGAAATTCAACAAACACCAGAACTATTTCGTTTAGAGTTTGTGCAGGTTTCCTGCGGCGATCGCGCGTGTCCCACTGCTACTGTGTCGATTCGTACTCCTGAAGGTGAAGAATTAACCGATGCGGCAATTGGTACCGGACCCGTTGATGCTGTCTATAAAGCCATTAACCGCGTGGTGAATGTCCCCAATCAACTGATTGAGTTTTCTGTTCAGTCAGTGACTGCGGGGATTGATGCGATCGGTGAAGTCACAATTCGCCTACGTTATGAAGACCGCGTGTATTCTGGTCATGCAGCTAACACAGATATTATCGTTGCCTCAGCCCAAGCGTACGTTAACGCCCTGAATCGTTTGTATGCCGCCATCCAGAATAAGCAGCAACAATTAACAGTGTAAAACATGATAGGGTGGGCAATGCCCACCTTTTTTATTTGCAGCCAGGTCATCATGCGCGATGATGTATTTGCCAAAGAACAACGATTCCATGATGAATGGGCTTCTACAATTGACGTCGAAGGAATTCAAGTCCGAGATTACTTTGAAGCTTGTACTGCCCCCGAAAATCGCTTCATTCTGAATCATTTAGGAGATCTTAGAGGCAAGTTGTTATTAGATTTAGGTTGTGGCGCGGGTGAAAACAGCGTCTACTTTGCGAAAAAAGGGGCAAGATGTGTTGCAGCAGATTATTCGCCAGGAATGGTGGAGGTTGCATTGAAACTTGCTGAGGCAAATGGGGTAAAAGTTCAAGGACGCACAATGAATGCGATCGCACTTGATTGTCCTGATAACACCTTTGATATAGTTTATGCCTCAAATCTTTTGCATCACATTCCCAACCCCCGCGCCGCAATTCGCGAAATGCATCGCGTTCTTAAGCCTGGTGGAAAAGCTTGTTTTTGGGACCCTTTACGGCATAATCCTGTGATTAATGTGTATCGACGCATTGCCACAAAGGTACGAACCGAAGACGAAATGCCATTGGATATCAATATTGTTGATTTTGTGCGATCGCACTTCTCAAAAACAACTTACGATACCTTTTGGCTAGCGACTTTATGGATTTTCCTACGCTTTTATTTAATTGAAAAAGTAGATCCAAACAAAGAAAGATACTGGAAGAAAATCATCCTTGAACACTCCCGACTAGCACCCACATATCAAAACTTAGAAAAGTTTGATGTCCTTCTCAAAAAACTACCTCTAATGAAACGCTTCGCCTGGAATATCGCCGTTGTCGCCACAAAATAAGTAACAGGGAGAGGAAGAAGTGGTTAGTGACTAGTTTTGAATTATGAATTAACTCCATTCATAATTCACCTTCACCCCTCGCCCCTCACTCCTCACCCCTCTCTTCTACGGTTGCCGATTTGCTGCCCGATCTAATTCAGGAACTGCTTCCGCAGATTCAACTGCTGGTTCTGAATCAGGAAATACAAACCGCAATAAAGGTGGTGCTAAAAAGGTTGTCAAAATGACCATCATAATAATCGCTGCTTCTAACGGTTTAGAAAGCGCACCACTTGCCGAACCAACTCCAGCAAAGACAAGTCCGACTTCACCACGAGGAATCATCCCCACACCGATCGCCAAACGATTGATTCCAGGTTGACCAAATACAGCTAAACCTGTGACGACTTTACCAATGATCGCGATCGCAATTAAAAAACTTGCAATCAACAAACCTTCGCGATTTGTAGGATTGGCTGGGTTCAACACTCCCAAGTCAGTTTTTGCACCTACAGTCACAAAGAAAATTGGTACTAGGATGTCAGCGATCGGAATGACTTGACGTTGCAATTCTTTGCGTTTATCGGTTTCATCTAACACTAGACCAGCTGCAAAAGCTCCTAAAATTGCCTCCAAGTGAATCACAGCTGCCAAGTATGCCATAGCGTAAGCAAAAATGATTGCCGGTATGACAATGCCGCCGCGAGTCTTAAACAGATCCACTACTGAGACAAACGTTTTATTGAATACTTTACCCAGAAGAATAGCACCAATTAAGAAACCACTCGCACTAAGAATCAAGTAAACAACGTTGGTGACATCAATCTCACCAGTTTTTGCCAAGCTAGCAACGACCGCTAAGACAATAATGCCTAATACGTCGTCAATAACCGCAGCACCTAAAATAATTTGACCTTCTTTAGAATTGAGTCGCCCCAATTCAGACAAAACCTTCGACGTAATACCGATACTCGTTGCAGTTAAAGCTGCACCCGCAAAAATTGCTGGAACAGCCGAAATCCCAAAGAAAACCATCAATCCCGCAGTACCAGCCGCAAAAGGGACAGCAACTCCCACTATTGCAACTAATGTTGCTTGAATGCCAACTTCAAGTAATTCCTTGAGATTTGACTCTAAACCAATCTCAAACAGCAGAATCACAACACCAATTTCTGCCAAGACACTGATGACATCATTTTGGTCGCGAAACACAGCGCCTGCTAGATCGGGAGTAAGACCTCCAGTAGATTCTAGAAATCTAATAATCAAAGAACTAGAAGGTTCTACTCCAGCTTCTGGAAATGCCAAAAGATGCAAGGCAGAAACCCCAACTAACACCCCACCAACCAATTCTCCCAAAACAGGTGGTAAACCAACGCGGTTTGAGAATTCTCCACCTACTTTACTTGCCAGATAAATGACAACCAAACTCAGCAGTACTGCTGTTAGCAACAGTGTTCCATATTCTGCTTCAGAGGAAGCTTCCGCCGCAGTTTCTGTCGCACTTGCCAGCACATACGTATTTCCCCATCCTGGGAGTTGCATCAACCAGGTTAAAATTGGCAATTGCATTTACCTTCCAATATGTGTACAAACATTCTTTTTACTGTACAAGTTTGCTAACTAAATTAGGAGTGGTTATTAGTAATGGTGTAAATAGGGTTTCTTTATACTTCTATTAAAATTAAACTACTCACCTGATTTCTAACTAATTTTAAGTTACAAAAACTGTAACAATTGCAACATTGTTTTTTGTTTAATGCCAGATTAGATAGCACGTCATACATGACGTCAAAATTTAATTAGCCTCTAAGTGTGAGGACAGCAAAATCAATGAATCCCTCTTCTGTAGCTGAAAGTCGCCAACATAAATATTTTTCCAATTTGATGAAGCCGTTACGCGGAGTATTTGTAACAACTAGCGTATTATGTTTAGCATTCGCCGCTCCTGTTATGGCACAACAACCGCAAGTTCCAATTTCTATGCGTACTATTACTGTAAGCGGTCGCGGTACGGAGTCAATTCCCACAACATTGACTTTAGTGCGTTTAGGAGTTGAAGTCCAAGGCAAAACTGCCGCTGAAGTTCAACAAGAGGCTGCCCGACGCTCATCAGCAGTTGTTGCTTTACTGAAAACACGTAATGTAGAAAGACTCGAAACTACTGGTATCACACTTAACCCAGTCTATAGCTATACTGATAATACACAGCGGTTGACTGGATATTCGGCAACAAATATTGTCAGTTTTCGGATTGCGACTGAAAGAATAGGAAATTTATTAGATGAAGCAGTAAAAGCTGGGGCAACAAGAATTGATAGTGTGAGTTTTATTGCGACAGATAGCGCGATCGCCCAAGCCCAACAGCAAGCTTTACGCGAAGCAACGCAAGATGCCCAACAACAAGCTAATGCTGTATTAAATGTCTTGAATCTCTCACCTAGTGAAGTCGTTAGTATCCAAATTAATAATGCTGGTACGACTCCGCCGCCACCTATTCCTTTAGCGCGTCAAGCAGCTGTAGCAGATAGCGTTGAGACTACACCAGTTGTGGGTGGCGAACAGCAAGTTGAAGCGACAGTAACGTTGCAAATTCGGTACTAGAAAGAACGCCCTTCGACTGAAGTCGGGGCTACAGAAACAAAGTGTGCCTCCGCACACTAAGATAAAAACTTTATTAGCGAGTCCACGAAGGTGGACTTTGTTTGTCTAGTAGCGAATTTATTCGCACTCGCATTCTTGCAAATGTCACATTTTCTACTAAAAATTGTCATCGCCACTCGAAAAATTGGAGTTGGTATCTTGTTTGGAACCCAACAAATCTAATTTATCTACCAGGATAATGGGTGACGTGCGCGTTGCGCCTGTGTTGCGATCGCTCCAAGTATCAAACTTTAAAGATCCTTTGACTCCGATTAAACTTCCTTTGTGGACATAATTACCCGCAATTTCTGCTGTTTTGCCCCACAACTCCAGCGTAAACCAATCAGGTTCATCACTGTTACGTGACTGACGTCTCACCGCCAACGTCAACCGACACTTGACACTGCCAGATTCAAAATACTTGATATCTGGTTCGCCACCAACACGACCTACTAAAGTTACAACATTAAGACTCATCGCTTTTTCCAGTACAAATGTACTCTATTATAGAGTAATCGCGAATATCCTCACTCTTACCAAACTTGGTGAGAAACAATTATGTTCCACTTTTTTAGCATATGAATTGTCACGTAGGCATTTTGCCTGCATCGAGTTACCCATCAAAAGTTTTAGATTAAATTTGACTCCCAAGCTGCTATTTTTGACGTCACACATTAGCATAGAAGTGTGACTGATTTGTATAAACCTTTATGCTCCTTAAAAGAAGGTCACTGGTTTAAGTTGATCTGCGGAGCTAGCTTTCAACATCTACCTGCGGTTAGAAATTTAACATTAGCTTACGCGTTAGCTGGTGCTGACTGTATTGACGTGGCGGCTGATCCTGCGGTAATTGCAGCAGCGCAAGAAGCGTTGGAAGTGGCGAAGTTGCTGGCTGTTGATGCTCAGCAGCAGGGTTTTGCTTACCAGGGTAGCCCGTGGTTAATGGTGAGCTTAAATGATGGAGAAGACCCACATTTTCGCAAAGCAGAATTTAATCCAGAGGTATGTCCGGTAGAGTGTCCTCGACCATGTGAAAAGATTTGCCCAGCAAAAGCAATTGTATTTGACCGCAATCTCTTTTCTGGCGTAGTCCAAGATCTTTGTTATGGATGTGGGCGCTGTATACCAATTTGTCCTAACGATTTAATTTATACTCGCTCTTATGTTGCTACACCAGGAGCGATCGCACCGTTAGTTTTATCTACTGGAGTTGATGCACTTGAAATTCACACGCAAGTAGGGCGAATAACTGAATTTAAAAGATTGTGGCAGGGAATCAAACCTTGGGTTAACAGGTTAAAGTTAATAGCAATTAGCTGTCCTGACGGAGACGGCATGATTGATTACTTGTGGAACCTGCATAGTATCATTGCACCACTACCCTGCCCGTTGATTTGGCAAACCGACGGACGACCTATGAGCGGTGATATTGGTGATGGCACAACCCTAGCTGCCGTGAAGCTCAGTCAAAAGGTACTCGCAGCCGGATTACCTGGATATGTACAGTTAGCTGGAGGAACTAATGATTATACCGTTGCAAAGTTAAGAGCGATCGGACTGATGAAGAGGTCAGGGGATGCTGGCGCAGACCTTCGGTTTAGGGGTCAGAGGTCAGAGAAATCGAATAACTACAAACCAAAAGTAAAGTCTTGCCCCTCGCTCCACGCTCCTCGCCCCTCTATCTCCGGTATTGCTTACGGAAGTTACGCTCGCGCTTTACTTTTACCTATTTTAGAGCAATTAGATCAAATGCCCATAAATCAAGATACTGTGGTGCCCCCACTGCGCTTAGAAGATAACCAAAAATTACTCTGGCAAGCTGTGAAGCTAGCAAATTCTTTAGTTTCTCAGCTAAAGTCAGTGTAAAAATGCTGAAATCACACGCTCATCTTACTCTCTTGTTGATAACGCCACCCTAGGAAGAATGCCCAATACAGACGATCTGCAAAAATTGCTGGATATTTTGCCGTTAGAGATTCGACAAGCTTTAGAATATCACCCTTTGAGGGATAAATTGGTTGAAGTAGTGATGGACTTGGGGCGTCTTCCCGAAGCCCGCTTCCCCAATCAAGCCGAGTACCTTTCTGATACACCTATTTCGCAGGAACAACTCAACGAGTGCATCCAGCGTGTAGGGGAATTCGGAGGAGATAACCGAGCCGGAATTGAGAAAACTTTACACCGCATTAGTGCTATCCGTAACCGCACAGGTAAAATTATCGGCTTAACCTGTCGTGTTGGTCGCGCGGTTTACGGCACAATCGGTATGATTCGCGATTTAGTAGAAACTGGTCGCTCAATTTTAATGCTTGGTCGTCCAGGAGTCGGTAAAACAACAGCTTTACGCGAAATTGCACGGGTACTAGCAGATGAACTTAATAAACGAGTTGTCATTATTGATACATCAAACGAAATTGCGGGAGATGGAGACGTTGCACATCCAGCAATAGGTCGCGCCCGTCGCATGCAAGTTGCACGTCCTGAATTGCAGCATCAAGTGATGATTGAGGCAGTGGAAAACCATATGCCAGAAGTCATTGTCATTGATGAAATTGGTACTGAACTTGAAGCTATGGCAGCACGGACAATCGCTGAACGCGGTGTACAGTTAGTCGGAACAGCGCACGGTAATCAAATTGAAAACTTGATTAAAAACCCTACGCTATCAGACTTAGTTGGAGGAATTCAAGCTGTCACATTAGGCGATGACGAAGCCCGAAGGCGACGCAGCCAGAAAACTGTTTTAGAACGTAAAGCGCCACCTACGTTTGAAATTGCGGTGGAAATGCTTGAACGCCAGCGTTGGGTAGTTCATGAAAGTGTAGCAGATACTGTAGATAGTCTCTTACGCGGACATCAACCAAGCCCTCAAATGCGTACTGTAGATGATGCGGGTAAAGTGACCGTAACTCGTCAGCAACCTGTCTCAATTCGAGGCGTTACCGACGAGAAACAAGACCTCAGAATGCCTGGAAACGCATCAGCTACGCCAGTACTACAACCAAATGGATGGCGGGCATCAGGACAAATGTCACCATTGCCTCGCTACTCCAAAGAGCCAGAATCAGGAATAAGTGAATTCGAGCGATTACTCGACCAATCGCTCGATCAGAGCGATCTCTTTGGCTATGGTGCGCAAACTGCAGGGCCAAATGGAGAAGATTTACCTCTACACATCTATCCCTATGGTGTGAGTCGTCACCAGTTAGAGCAAGTGATTCAGGTGTTGAATTTACCTGTAGTCTTGACAAAAGACATTGATAGTGCAGATGCAATTTTGGCATTGCGATCGCACGTCAAAAATCACTCAAAGTTGCGTCACATCGCAAAAGTGCGTCAAGTTCCGATCCACATGATTAAAGCCAGCACTATTCCCCAAATTACGCGGACGCTGCGCCGGATGTTGGACATGGACGAGCCACTGACAACTGATGAACGCGAACTGAGCTTATTTACTCAAGGGGGAAGTGAAGACGAAATCGATGCCTTAGAAGAGGCGCGCCTAGCAGTAGAGCAAATTGTAATTCCCAAAGGACAACCTGTGGAGTTATTACCGCGATCGCCTAAAGTCCGCAAAATGCAACACGAACTTGTAGAACACTATCGTCTAAAATCTAATAGCTTTGGCGAAGAACCCAACCGTCGCTTGCGGATTTACCCAGCTTGAGTGACGTAAGAAGGGGCAGAGGGTAGGCGAGTAGCGGGTAGGCGGGTAGTAGGGAAAAATAGCATTTTCGTCTCACACACTCCTACTCTTGCACTAATCACTTTTTCACTCGCTCCTAACCCCTCTTAAAAAGACTTGACATTTTTTCTAGATTTGCTGCTAATATAGTTAAGGTTGACCCATTGGGGCGTAGCCAAGTGGTAAGGCAGCGGGTTTTGGTCCCGCCATTCCTAGGTTCGAATCCTAGCGCCCCAGTTTGATAAAACTAGTAAACATTTTTAAAGCTTCTACAGCATGGTAAGAGGTAACGGGTAACTGGTAATTGGAGGTTTCGTTCTAACAGCCTTTTACTACTTAAACAAATCGACTTGAAAAATGCGGCTAAAGCAATCTTAATGGTGTAGTAAACCGTAGCTAAAAAGATTGCGTAAGCAGGCATGACAGCACAACCAACGATTCTCGCACTTGATTTTGATGGCGTCATTTGCGACGGGCTGAAAGAATATTTTGAGACAGCTTGGCGTAGCTACTGTAATATTTGGCTACAAACAGACGAAACGCCACCAGATAATTTAGCCGAAAAGTTTTATCGGTTACGACCAGTCATTGAAACAGGTTGGGAAATGCCAGTATTAATTGCCGCTTTGCTAGCAGGAGTCGCAGAAGAGCAAATTTTGCAAGATTGGAATGCGATCGCCCCCGCGATCGTGCAGGAAACTCACCTTCAATCTGCTGCTATTGCCCAGAAACTCGACTTTTTACGCGACAAATGGATTACAGATGATTTAGCAAGTTGGCTTGGTTTACACCGCTTTTATCCTGGCGTTATCGAAAAACTCAACTCCTTAATGAATAGCCCCATCCAGGTATTTATTGTGACTACTAAAGAAGGGCGGTTTGTGCAGCAACTACTGGCACAACAAGGAATTCATTTACCAGCAAAATCAGTATTTGGCAAAGAAAATAAACGTCCCAAATATAAAATTCTACACGAGTTAATCACTGCCGCAGAAACATTACCTGCTAGTTTATGGTTTGTCGAAGACCGCATGAAAACGCTAGAACTCGTTGCTCAACAGTCAAATCTTGACACTGTAAAACTATATTTAGCCGATTGGGGCTATAACACAAGCGATGAACAACAAGCTGCCCAAAATCACGATCGCATCCAGCTGCTATCACTTTCTCAGTTTGCTGATGATTTTTCAACTTGGGGTTAAATCGTCATGGTTAATGGATATCCTTGTCAATTATCAGTTACCAGCCTTTAAGTTATAGCAATGGTCAATTATAGTTAGGAAATTGTAGAAGCTCAGAACTGTTGTCTTGTAAAGTTTGCTCAACGGAACGCTAGTTCCTACAAAACTGACCTCTGCTATACCTTTATTTCTACTCACTTACTATACTTTGATTGAGAAATGCTTACTATTAAGCACCCTCAATAGTCTTGACTTTGATATTAAGGCAAGATCTTCCTGCTGCAAGATAACCTCCGTGACGCTATTTCTCTGTGTTCCGGAGTTTATCAACCAGTGTTCTCAATATCAAGAGAAGTACCCCATTCAGAAAGTATGGACGATTCCGTTGCACGAGCCTAAACGCCAAAGCAGTGAATATCGCCAGTGGTTTGACCTTCGTCCAGGGTTGTGGTTGCTAATTGATGACTACACGCTGCATGACGATCTCATTATGGAAACAGGAACGGGTGAACCCTTTGAGCCTTGGCTATGCTTTGAACTGAGTTTTATGCTTTCAGGCAACAATCGGACGGAAGAAGTGCGATCGCATGAAAATTTTTTGTCAGCTGTAATTGGACTGTAGTGTATCGTTAAAGTTGGGGATCGATTTAGGTGGAGTACGAGTGCGATCGCCTCACGATGCTTGTAACGACTATCCCAATTATTGAGTCGTGCCTCTAGTTAAGCTAAGTTCTGGATATTAATGTCCTAACTATATTGACCATTGCGATACTTTCCACATTCGTTGGTCAAACCTAAACTGCAATGGTGGTTCAAGTGAAAGTTGCAAGTCTGGATGTTGAGGATTGAGCAGGTAGTTGAATTCAACAGGAATAATTGCCGAAGGAACTTTAAGCACAGGTGTTTGCCGCTCTTGGAGCCACCGCTTACCGATATTTTGTAACACTAGATAAGCTGCTGGTTGTTGCCAATCTTGGGGTAGGCTACTGACATCTACTTCGCCGATCGCAATATCTTCTGGTAAAAAGGCGCGAATAGCAACGAGGGGGATGCGATCGCTCTCGGTGTGGACAAAAACTTCTAAACTTGCAAGAGCTAGATCGGCAGTGTAGACAACTAAAAAGCCTTGAGGAGTCCAACGTCCTGGTGCATAAAGTCCACCTGTACCAGAAAAAGCACTGTCTTGATGCTTGGTTTTACAAATTCTCCAGACTTGCACTAGCCGAATATGCCGTATTCAGCACGGTAGAGGATTTGTTCAACAAGTTTGGCTCCAGCATCAGTAGCCAATGCTTTCAAAGGAGAATTTCCTTCTAGTGCGGCTTTCGGTGTAGATAGCCAGCGCTGGGTTTCTTTCTCATCCTCAAATAGCTCCAAAGCTTGGTTGTAAATTCGACTAAAGCGCTCTAAACGGTCGGCGATCGCCGGCTTAAGAACTGAATTTTGCTTCTCGTAGCGAAACTGAGTACTCTCAGAAATCCCAAATAGCTGCTTGACATCATTTTTGTCTAGGGAAAAACGGTTAGCTATATTTTTAATCGCTTCGTACCTCAAGCCTTTTAGCTGAGTGCTTGTAGCAGTCTGGTTTTTTACCTGATCTGAACGTACTTATTTTACAGATTGAGCCATATCGGTGTTTCAAATGACATTAAAATTATATCAATTGAAATAATAGCTGTTATTTAATCTTATTGCTGCACCCTCCACTCAAATTGTTTCTTAGGAGAGGGATATCTTAATCGCTAAAAAAGAATATAAGCTAGAAGCTAATAGCTAAAAGCCCATAGCTAATCATGCTCGATTTAACAAAACTCGCAAAAGCGATGCAAGGCATTAGCCAGCATCTCACCTTAGAAGCTGCTGCCAGTCGTCAGCGCGTAGAATTAGCCCAAGAGTTATTTGCGGACGCATGCACGCGACAAGCCGAATTAGTGGAGAAACAGCAGCAATGGCGCGATCGCATTCTGTTCAGCATCGCTACACCTGTTGAACCTCTTGATACTGCGGTTGACATTCCTATTCCCCCAGCAGTTCACACCGTCATTGCCACTGATGGCTCGCAGATTGCCCCAAATCAGCACGAAATTGCTTACTGCTACCTCCTCAATATCGGGCGCGTTGTCTTACACTACGGGCAAAATCGGCAACCATTATTAGATAGCTTACCCGAAGTGTTTTATCTCCCTGAAGACTTGTATGTTTCACGTCAGTGGGGAATTCGTACGGAAGAATGGATGGGATATTGCCGTACTGCGTCAGAAGCCACTGTTTTGGCGGAATTAGCAATTGTAGGGGCGAGGGGCGTGGAGCGTGGGGCGAGGGGTGAAGTACCACTATTGGCAATGGTGGATGGTTCGCTGATTTATTGGTTTTTAGAGCAATTACCTTTAGAAGCCCGCGATCGCATTTTACCGCCGATTTTAGATGCTTGGGATCAACTTAAAGATGCCGGAATTCCCATGATGGGATACCTCAGTGCTTCGCGTAGTGGAGAAGCTATTAACTTTTTACGCTTACAAGCGTGTCCGCACGAAAATCCTGATTGCGTGACATATTGTCCTAATCTTGTTGTCGAAAAAGCGCCGTGTCAAATGCTCGATCCCCTGCGAGATATTGCACTATGGACGTCTAGCCTCAAGCCAGGACAACGCAGTACTCTATGGCGCAGTTCGCACCGCATTCTTGACTTGTACGGTTGCCATACTGTTTATTTTTGCTACGTTCATGTAGGAACAGAAATCGCCCGCATAGAAGTCCCAGCCTGGGTAGCAGAAAACCAAGCGTTACTCGATCAATCCCTCAGCTTAATGTTGGCACAGGTACAAAAAGGATATGGTTATCCTGTAGCGCTTGCAGAAGCACACAATCAAGCCGTGGTTCGTGGTGGCGATCGCGCGCGTTTCTTCACCCTCCTCGAACAACAAATGATTAAAGCTGGTTTACGCAATGTCGGAATTTCCTACAAGGAAGCCCGCAAACGCGGCAGTATTGCCTAAAAGGGATTAGTTTTGAGTTTTGAGTGATGAGTTTTGAATAGATAGAAAAGAGTATTCTCCTCTGCTTTTTCAATTCCCTGACTTCTCATTCGGGTTCATCACTCAAAGTTTCAATTAATAAATCTACTTGCTGCTGTCTTTGCTGGAGAAAAGTTTCGCATTGACGTAAATATTCAACAGCTGCTGTAAATTTCTCAAAGACCTCTTCTAATTCCAACTCCCCAGCTTCAATTTGCGCAATAATTCTTTCTACTTCGGCAACCTTAGCTTCATAATTCCAGTCGGGTTTGAGTGTTGCATCTACTGCGTCAGAATTGACTACCTTACTTCGTCTAGCCATAAATACCCGTTACTAAGTGCTTTTGATTTGATAAGTAGCCTACTTGGACAGCAAAAGACGGCTATCTCACATTAAATCAAGTTCAATGACTTACTTTCAATTCATGATTTCTGTCACTTCGACTTTAACTTGACCTTCACTCAACTGAATTGATAGTTTTTGTCCTATTGTTAAGTCACTAGCACTACGCGCGATCGCTCCCTGCTCTTGTCTAACTACAGCGTAACCTCGCTTTAGCACTGCTTTAGGATCGAGACTCGCTAACTTCTGCTCTAAAAACTGGCAGCGTAAAGTTGCTTGCTGTAACTGCTGCTTTGTTCTGGTGACAAGTTGATGACGCTGCGATGCTAATAACTGTCTTTCTTGGGGAATTTTTTGATCTAAACGTAAACGTCGCAAACGAATTTTAAATTCCTGTAACTGATTTTCTGTGTTCTTTAGCTGCTGATACATGACTGCATGCAAAGTTGTTACTCTTTGCTGATGTTCAAAATAAAGTTCTTGTAATTCAGGGACAACCTGTACTGCTGCTGCTGTGGGAGTATGGACGCAAACATCGGCAACTAAGTCAGCTAAAGATTCATCGCGTTGATGACCAATACCCGTAATCACGGGAATCGAGCATTGGGCGATCGCTCTCACTACGCGTTCATCATTAAAGCAAGCTAATTCTTCAACCGCACCACCACCCCGCGCCAAAATTAAGACTTCTGCTCTACCATCTTGTTCCACTCGTGCAATTGCCTTTGCGATTGAGCTTGGTGCTTGCTCACCTTGAACTAAAGCTGAAGAGAACAATATGCGCACTCCTGGATAACGACTGCGGAGTGTTTTTTGAATATCACCCCATGCAGCACCCGCAGGAGAAGAGACAACTGCAATTGTCTGAGGATGGATCGGGAGCGATCGCTTGCGTTCAACGGCAAATAACCCTTCGGCTTCTAAGCGGTTACGTAGCTGGCGATAACGTAATGCTTGTAAGCCATCGCCTGCTGGCAAAGCTTGCCATACAGTTAACTGATACTGTCCTCTTTGAGGATATAGCCGTAAACTTCCCAAAACAATTAACTGTTCTCCGCGTTGAGGTATTTGTGTCAGTTTTTCTATTTGACTGTGCCACACCACACAGTTGATCGCGGCTTTGCCTTCGGTATCTTGTAGTGTAAAAAACAGCCCCTTAGAGTGCCCATTAGTGCTAGAAACTTCACCAATGACCCAAATGTGGTGTAACTGGGCATTTTCCTCTAACAGCGCCTGAATGTAAGCGGTTAACCCAGCTACAGAAATTGCAGTATCCGTCACTAAATCTGCTTGATAAAAAGTCATTACAAAACTAAAAGAACAGTTAGTTGTCAGTGGTAAGCTTAAAACTATTATCTCTTATGTATAAGCCAAAATTTTTGGTTAAAAATCTTACTAAATTACTACGTAGGATAAACGTAGATTCATGGTTCAGCCGTTTATTGAGGGTGACTTGTTTTACCATTAAAACTCGGCTCGAAGTTTCATGCAAAAGTTGAGAAAATCTAGCTAAAATAGTATATCTGCACTAGTCATAACTCCCAGAATAATTTTAAACCTCCCTACTTAGAGGCAATAATGGCTATTGATACAACTGATACATCCGGAAAACAAAAAGCCCTGAATTTGGTGCTAAACCAAATTGAACGCAGCTTCGGTAAAGGAGCAATTATGCGTCTTGGTGATGCCACTCGAATGCGGGTGGAAACAATTTCCACGGGCGCGTTAACTCTAGATTTAGCTTTGGGCGGTGGTTTACCCAAAGGGCGAGTCATCGAAGTTTATGGTCCAGAAAGTTCTGGTAAAACGACAGTAGCACTGCACGCAGTTGCAGAAGTTCAGAAAAATGGTGGTGTTGCTGCATTTGTTGATGCGGAACACGCCCTCGATCCTACCTATGCTGCTGCACTGGGAGTTGATATTGCCAATTTACTGGTTTCTCAACCCGATACAGGGGAAGCGGCTTTAGAAATTGTGGATCAGCTCGTCCGCTCGGCAGCTGTAGACATTGTCGTAGTAGACTCAGTAGCTGCACTTGTTCCCCGTGCTGAAATTGAAGGCGAAATGGGTGATACGCACGTTGGTCTTCAAGCTCGTTTAATGAGCCAAGCGTTAAGGAAAATCACAGGTAATATTGGTAAATCTGGCTGTACTGTCATATTTCTCAACCAGTTGCGCCAAAAGATCGGTGTGACTTACGGCAACCCAGAAACAACTACTGGTGGTAACGCTCTCAAGTTTTATGCTTCAGTTCGACTCGACATTCGCCGGATTCAAACCTTGAAAAAAGGTACCGAAGAGTTTGGTAATCGTGTCAAAGTTAAAGTTGCTAAAAACAAAGTGGCACCACCTTTTCGAGTGGCAGAATTTGATATTGTTTTTGGCAAAGGTGTTTCAACTCTAGGCTGTATTGTTGACCTAGCAGAAGAAACTGGCGTTGTTGTCCGTAAGGGAGCTTGGTACAGCTACAACGGCGATAATATTGCTCAAGGTCGTGATAATGCCATCAAATATTTAGAAGAAAATCTTGAACTAGCGCAGCAAATTCAGCAGATAGTTCGAGAAAAGCTGGAAATGGGAGCAGTTGTTTCTGCTAATTCAGTTGGAGAAACTGAAGACGATGCAGAATTAGATGCTGACGAATAATTACAATTATTAGGAGTGGTAAGACAAGTTAAGTCTATTTCACTTCTAGTACTTTGTTAAGTTAAAATCCCTAGCTGTGCTGTACGAGCTAGGGATTTTATTTGGATCTGATCTTTGCGCAGTTGCGTCCTATAAACCTAAGTAGCGATCGCTTTGCCACCTGCTGAGACTAATAGATTTAGAGTGCCACAATATCTAAACCTTTTTGCTCAGCAATATTGGTGATTCATTAGGGGAAACAGAATGTTTGACTAAATTAGCAAGTTCTTGTAACTGACTAATTGCTTCAGCGCCCTCTAACTTCATAAGTTCGCGATCGTCACGCATCTCAGTCCAAGTGATGCCATAATCGGACACGAGAAACCGAATCAAATGGTTGTCTCCCAAGCTAACCATAAATGAGGCGCTGCTCATTTGCCCGCCACAGGTATAACATGATGCCAAATAACCACGTCGCTCTAACACGGTTGCCAGAGCTTGCAGGTTCATCACGAGATCCTGGACATATTGTCGGTGTTGTTCTGCTAATCTGAGAAACACGGTCGTCCTCCAAACACCACACTTAATTGTAAACCTATTTTTAGATTTTCTTTATATTTACCTAAAAATATATTTATTTCAGAGGTAAATATTCTATCTAAATTCAGATAAACATTTACATAGATACAAGCTAACTGATTATTTGCTAATTGACTGTATGCAAAAAGTCATATTTCTTGCTTAAATCTACAGACTGTCACTCTCACAGAGTGTTCCTGTCGTTAGCAGTGGCTAGAAATAACGCAAAAGTCAAGTCTGGCTCACCTAATACTCTGCTATTTAAGAGTGACAATAGCAAACGTAAATTTTTATGACATTTATGAAAAATCAATTTAGTCAGAACTAGGTCACTTGCCACCAGCCAAAAGCTGGACCAATAAACCGAACAGTGATCCACCAAATAACTAGAAAGCCAATACCAAACCAAGCACCGCGATTGCTCCATTTACTAAATTGTTGGGCTTGACTTTTGGTGATAGGAAGCCAAGAAAGGATTTGAGCTTCTTTACCGTAGTTCTCCCCTAGTGCTGCTTTACGACGCTTTGCTTCGCCCATAGTCCTATTCCATTCTGAATTTTGAGATTGTAGATTGAAAAAACTGAATAAATACTCAGTAATCAGTCTCGTAGTCAATGTCAAACATCTGCTGTGCCTTGATAATAGCGCTCCTACCAGCACGACAGCAATGGGCAAGAGGTAGGCGGGTAGTAGGGTAGTAGGGTATGAGGGAAATTGACAATTATCTTTTACACTCCCACACTCCCACACTCTTACTAATCATTAGCCAAAGCGCCACTCATCACTCATCACTAATCGCTCGCTCCTAGTCCCTTAATTGGCTGGAGAGAGGAAACTGGAATCTAAATAATCAATTCTAGCCATAGGACTAAGAGCAGCTAGAATTTGAGAGCCATAACTACGGTGTAAGACTCTGCTGTCGAGCAAAGCAACTACACCTTGGCGATCGCGAACTGGGGCGATCGCGCGGGCTAATTCATTCAAAGCAGCTGGCAAGAGGTAAAAACGAAACCAATCTTGATGCTTGTGCTTGTAGTAAGCAACTCGCCCCGCTACCAGGGGATTTTCTAAAGAAGGGAGAGGTAACGTGGCAATAATCAATAATTGTGGAGTTGGGAATTCACTTTGATGCTGTCGCCAAAAGTCCCAACCAGTTACTAAGATCCCGCGATTGTCTAAAGTCGTTTTCTCAACTTGTACCCGCGAACCAAATTCTGCAGCTAAAGTTGCACCAACTTGTGCCTTGAGAGGTACATCTCCTACCAAAATGACAGTTGCTCCAGGAGATGCCACAGTTAAGCTCAGGAGCGAAAGTACTTTCTCAATAAATGCAGTTTGAAATTCTGGTGTATTTGGTAAAGGTAAGCGATCTGGCAAATAAAGTTGAATAAGATTCTCACGGCGATCGTCAGAAAACTTTAGACAAGTTAATTCGCCCAAACCCAAGTTTCTACGATAGATGGGAGCTTCAGCCTCTTGATCCAAAGCACTTCCAATTAAAACAACCGGTTGTCTAGACCAAATTGGGGCAAGTGCAGATGCAACTTCCACAGGCGTAGAGTGGACGGAAAATAAGCCTTGAGAGCGCGAAATTGTTGCCCAAAGTAGTTGATTGTCGCGCGGGTGTTGCCAAAATTTACGCCAAGCATCTGGCATCCAGAGGTCATGTGAGGATGTAGCGAGTTGCTCAGTATCATCGCTGTGTCGCGCTTGATCTTTTGTGCAACTTATTTTTAGGCTTTGATAAAGACTAGCGAGAATGTCTTGTTCTTGGTGCGAGCATAGATAGCACTCGTAAGGATTAATTGGATGTTGAAAAACAGCTTTTGTCAGTTGTACTCGTGCATTGCGAATAACTTCTACCTGTTGGGGAAAAGCGAGCATCAATTCATCCCAATCACCAGTTTGAATACTTGCCGTAAGTTGAGTTCGAGTCCACATTTCCAGATCATCTACGCCATCAAGAATTGTAGGAATACTCGTAGGAAATCCTTTTCCTGCCAACTGCGCTGCTAACCAAGCTGTAGGAGAGACGATCAATAACCCTTGAAAATTATCGTAAGCCCAAGAATCACCTGTGAGAATTTTTTTATCAGTTTGCAACCACTGCTGGAGTGGCGGAATTTCAACACGCAATAATCGCTGCTGCACTTCCTCAGGAGCAACAATAATCACAGGTTCTTGCCACATTAATGCGGGAGCAAGATAACTCAGGCGATATCGTCCTTGATAGCCACTACCAGCCCCGACTTGAATTAAAGCACTACGCTTGAGCCGCAATCCTCGTGCTACCAACCGTGCCATCGTTAAATGATGATGCCAGGAAGCTTCGCCCTGCGATCGCAGGAAGTTATGCAGTGAGTAGTGGACTTCTGCTTCAATCACGTAGTTTTACTCGTACTATCAACTTAGTTTGCTCACACCTGTTTTATTATGAATGCAAACACAAGGCGACTGGAAGTAGGGTTGTGTAAACACAATAAAGTCTTCCTTGGTAACTGTTACAACCACTGAGAAGCATAGGTATAAAACCGAAATACTCACTCATCGATATCGCAGTGTAGGGAGGCTTTATGCAGTGTAGCTAAATTTAATGCGATCGCGCTTCCCTGAAGTTAAGAAGTACATGTTTGGATACTTACATACTAGAAAACAGACATTGTAACTCTTGACAAAAGCAGACTATTTCCCTGAAGCATTCAGTTCCAAAACCACTTTGATACCATGCTCTGGTCGCAGAGTAATTGAAGGCTGCGGCACAATCGGAACAGGCAAAAGATTGAGATGAAACTTCTGAGCAACTGTTGCGAGTAATAAAATAGCTTCCATGAGTGCAAAACCTTTGCCAATACAAATGCGTGGTCCATCACCAAAAGGAATATAAACGCCTCTGGGCAGTTGTTTTTCTAAATCGTCTGCCCAGCGTTCTGGCTTAAAAATTTCGGGATCAGCAAAATACCGAGGATTACGATGCATTACCCACTGGCTAATCATAATCGTACAGCCTTTGGGTACGTTGTAGTCACCAATTTGACAATCCACTGCAGCTTCGCGCCCAAAAATTGCAACTGGTGGATAGAGTCGCATCGATTCTTTTACAATCATATCGGTATAACGCAATTGCGGAATATCAGCGACAGTAGGAGAACGTCCATTAAGTACTTCTTGCAACTCAGTTTGGAGTTTAGCTAATACTTGAGGATGTTGAGCAAGTAGCATCCATGTCCAGGTCAACGCGTTTGCTGTTGTTTCATGCCCTGCTAACATCAAAGTTGCCACCTCATCGCGTAATTGGCGATCGCTCATTCCAGTACCATCGTCCTCATCACGCGCCTGCATAAGCATTGAGAGTAAATCTCTAGGATCTTCACCGCTAGTGCGTCGTTGCTCAATAATGCTGTAAATCGTCGTGTCCATTTGACTAATAGCATTGCGATAGCGAATATTTTCTGGTCGAGGAAACCATTCCCAAATCAAAAAATTCTGCTGGCGCTTACTTTCAAACCAATTCATTGCGACATCCAACGCATGAGCGATCGCTTGTGCGTTTCCTTCATCAATGTCTTGATTAAATAGACATTTCATCACAATATTGAGAGTAAGACGCATCATATCGGCATGAATATTCCGCGTTTCTCCATCCTGCCAGGTAGTCAGCATTCGTTCGGCATATTCGACCATTACCGTGGCATAACTAGCAATGAGCTTTTGGTGAAACACAGGCTGCACAAGGCGGCGCTGGCGAAACCACGATTCACCCTCGCTTGTTAATAATCCTTCACCCAATAAAGTACGCAATGCCCGAAAACCACGACTTTTAATAAAAGAGTCCCTGTCTTTGAGGATTTCCTCAATTAAATCAGGATGCGTGACTAGACATGTCGGAGTTAATCCCAAGCGCATTGGCACAATATCACCATACTCCCGCGCACAATGCGTTAAAAAACCTAACGGATCTTGGCTCAAGTCGAGTAGATTCCCAACTAAAGCCTTGCCTTCTGGTCCTGGTAATTCAAAAATATCTTGTACCATGATGTCCCTGATGATTTCTACTACGATGCGACCCATACCCCCAATTTATCGAGGCTAACAAAAAGTGACGGGCTGATCGTTAATAGCTTTAGTTCCGCTGTGAGTGCAAAGATGTTAGCTCAAAGACAATCTTGGTTTCAGTTTTAAAGCTATGTCGTCATAGAGCAGTAGCACTGGGTTTACAATTATGGGCAAGAGTCTTTGTAAAGTAAATAGGATGTTTTGCTGCACCAGTGCACAAAGGGCATCACTAGAACGTCTTTGTGCTGAACCTGAGTCAGAATGTTTAACCAAAAAATTGCTTAGGAATTAATCCTGATGAAGCTATAAGTTGAGATAACTACACTGCGACAGGAATTGCAACGCAAGTTTATAATCGAAAGCATTGCCAGTCTGTATAGTTCCTCAGTGGCTCTTAAATAATTACCATGTCTGCCGATCACTCTTCAAATTCTCAAAGTACCTCAAGTCTAGAAGAAATCCGTGCTGCGCGTTTAGAAAAAGTTGCTCAACTTAAGCAACTAGGGATGAATCCTTACGCTTATCGCTGGGAAGTTACGCACCATACAGCACAACTCCAAGAAAAATTTGCCGATTTACCAAACGGTGAAGAGGTTGATGTCGAAGTTGCGATCGCCGGTCGTATCCTCGCACGTCGCGTTTTTGGTAAACTTGCTTTTTTCAGCTTGCAAGACGAAACTGGCACAATTCAACTATACCTGGATAAAAAAAGAATCCAGCAAGGCATGGCAAGTACCGATCCCGATGCTTTTAATCACTTGAAGCAGCTAACGGATGTGGGAGACATTCTAGGAGCCAAAGGTACCATCAAGAAGACAGAAAAAGGTGAGTTATCGGTTAATGTCAGCGAGTACGTGATTCTGACTAAATCTTTGTTGCCTTTACCAGATAAATGGCATGGTCTCACAGACACCGAAAAGCGATATCGTCAGCGGTATGTTGATTTAATTGTGAATCCAGAAGTACAGCAAACTTTTCGCCGCCGCGCTCGAATTACTGCTGGAATTCGTCGTTATTTAGAAACACAGGGCTTTATTGAAATTGAAACTCCTGTCCTACAAGCAGAGGCTGGAGGCGCAGATGCGCGTCCGTTTATCACCTACCACAATACGCTGGAAATGGAGTTGTATCTGCGAATTGCGACAGAACTACACCTCAAGCGGATGATTGTGGGTGGATTTGAAAAAGTATTTGAGTTAGGGCGCATTTTTCGTAATGAAGGCGTTTCGACACGCCACAACCCAGAATTTACATCAGTAGAAGTTTACCAAGCTTACGGCGACTACAATGACATGATGGCGCTGACGGAGGATTTGATTGTTACTGTGGCGCAAGAGGTATTGGGTAAGCTGCAAATTACGTACCAAGGTGAGGCCATTGATTTAACTCCTCCTTGGCGGCGCGTAACAATGCATGATTTAGTCAAGGAAGTTACAGGACTTGATTTCACAGCATTTTCTACACTTGAAGAAGCAAAAATCGCGGCAGCGAATGCAGGGATTAATGTTGAGGAATGTGATTCGATTGGTAAAGTTCTCAATGAAGCATTTGAACAAAAAGCCGAATCTCAACTCATTCAGCCAACTTTTGTTCTCGACTATCCTGTAGAAATTTCACCTTTGGCTAAGCCGCATCGTTCCAAGCCTGGTTTGGTTGAGCGATTTGAATTGTTTATTGTGGGTAGAGAGACAGCAAATGGTTTTTCTGAGTTAACTGATCCGATCGATCAACGTCAGCGACTTGAAGCCCAAGCAGCGCGTAAAGCAGCCGGAGACCTCGAAGCACAGGGCGTTGATGAAGATTTTATCACTGCCTTAGAGTATGGAATGCCACCAACTGTAGGTTTAGGTATTGGAATTGACCGCTTGGTGATGCTATTAACAAATTGTGCGAGTATTCGCGATGCGATCGCTTTTCCATTACTCAAATCCGCTAGCAGCTTGATCAAAAAATACGATTACGATCCCGCTCGGAAACTTCTCCAAATTGAATTCAAAAATGGCAGTATCTACAACTACCAAGATGTTCCCGCTGATATTGCGCAAGGCTTAGAACAGGAGACTTCTCAAGGACATTATTTCAACGAATACATTCGCGGTAAATTTGCATACGACCAAGTGCGGTTGAAAAGTGATTGATATAAGGGATCAGAGGTTAGGGAAGAACAGTAATAATATTTACCTAAAACCTAATCACTATTTCTTGGCTTCTCGTTTCTAGTTAACAATCCTTTAGCCTACTTCTACAAGAAATCTAACGATGCGATCGCAACCTCTTATGGAGATGCGGAGATTACAGGAGAACGATTGTCAGCTTTTAGCTTCCGCCATTTGGTTGTTGATCCCAGAGTCAGATCGAGGCGGCAATATCGCTAGCCATGCTTATCTAAAGCAAGCCTTGGCTGATAAGAATTGCTATTTCATTTTGTGTGTAGTTGATTCAACTCCCATTGGTTATTTGAGTGCTTTTCGTTTTCCCGCTGTAGAGAGTACCAGCTTCCAAGTGTACTTGTACGATATTGTCGTTGATGAAAAGTTTAGGAGAAAAGGGATAGGAACTCGAATGATTGAAGAGCTTAAGAGGTGTTGTATAGAAGATCAAATTAGCCGCATTTGGGTCGGAACATCTTTGGATAATGAAGCTGCAAAGAGGACTTTTGAGATCACAGGTGCGCGGAAAGTTGGAGAGACATATGTTGAATACATTTACTATCTTGACGAGGGTGCATAAGGCAAAAGAAATGTACACACCGCATAACAACCGCGTGCAGCCAACCCGCCTCATCGCGTTGCTCTCAAGAAGCGCCCCCTCACTCCTCGCTCCTAGTTAGAAACTTCTGCTAACTCGATGACACGTCCTTCGAGATCTTTGACTAAAAAGGTTAACGGTTTTTGACTGAGAATTTTGTGCTTTAACCCGCGAACTTCCACACGCATTAAGATTTGTTCTAAACAGTCGCGGTCAAAGCAAACATGACGTTGCTGGTTCTTTCTACCCAAACCAGCACCAGAAACTACATGCAATTGAGTATTTTTCTTGAGTTGATACCACAGCCCATCAGGAGCATTCAAACTACGAGTTGTACCAATTCCTGGACTAGCAGACATATATAATGGGTCAATTCCTGCTGCACCAATGGTTTGCTCATAGTTGTAGTAATAGTGTAATGGCACATCAGCAGCGGGTAAATCAAGCAGTCCTTCATACAACTGTCTAGCTATTTCCATATCTGACACCATAACGGTGTGTACTTTAGGCGCGCTGGTCAGAAATAGCCACATAGCACCTGCATAGGCGGCTAGTAGCATAACCATAATTCCTTGCGTGGAAAACAAGGTGTCGAGTCCTGGGAAAAAAGCACCTACAGTTAAAGGCGAAAGGAGAGACATATTACCAAAAACTAAAAACATTAATTTACAAGGGTTTGAGCGATAATTTGTATTAAAAACGGCAACTGCTGTCTTGCTTGAGAGTGCGATTAATTCACTTTGAGCAATCAAGTGTTGCTGAGCTAAATATTTTTATGTATACATTTCTAGTTTATCAATGACAAAAAATCTAACTTTTATATTATGCGTTAAGCATTTATACTGGAGCAAACGAGCGAGAAGTTCCTCACTTAAGTTTTACGTAAATTTAGTAAGCGATCGCTATTTTGATAAAACAGCAAAAAAGTGAGGATAACCACTCCTCACTTTTCGGATGAAGTTTTTGAGAGTAGATGGAGGCAACTCACTAATTAACTAAGACAGCACCATCTTGTTGTACTCGAATTGTTGTTCGATCCTCTGCTAAATCAGTTGTGGCGTCTAATGTAACTTCCAACAATCCCATTGAAGTTGCACTCATAGTTGGTCTAAGTAATCCTCGATCTTGTCGGGAAAATGTTAATGATACAGGTGCAGGTAGATCGCGTAGTGTCACTTCTGACTTTCCTGCAAGGCTGCGTTGTTCAGTATTACCAATGACTTGATAGAAAATCACAGCATTGGTTGTATTAGTCAATCTAATATTCACTCTCCCATCAACAGGCATTACTCTTGCAATAGGAGCTTGTTGTTGTTCTGGTAGCGGAGGCTGAGTTACAGAACTAGGTGCTGGAGTTGAACTGGGAGGAGTACCAGGTAGAGGTGTTGGTGGTGTAGTCGCGCTAGGTGCTGTAGGTGGACAAGGTGAGGGAGGCGTTGTTCCTGGAGTTGTAGGTGATACTGGGATATCAGGACTTGGAGATACTGGAGTTTGGGTACGGTTATAGGGCGCTTCGTTGAAAATGCTTGGTTTAGGGTTAAGCGATGGACTACCAGGACTCGGTTGTAATTGAGAATATAACTGACTTTCTCTGGGGACGGCAAATGCTGCGCTTCCAGATATTATTGGCATTATTATTACCGTACTGAATACAGTTAGAAATTGGATTTTTTTTAAATTATGTGGAGTAACGTTAAACATTTTTACCTCTTGGGCAAACATTCAACTTTGTTTAGTTTGATCGACTTATTTAAAAGTACTTTTTTCATCAAAAGCTATAAAATAGCTGCCTTCATCCTTTCTCTCGACTGGATTATATGCTAAAAAAAATTAAGTTATGAGTTAATTAAAGCATTGAACTCATAACTTAACTATACTCAACTATTTACTATGAATTAAGCTTCTTCCCAGAGTTGTCGAACTTTTCCAGGTAGATATTGAGCAATTTCCTGACTTCGTTCTTCCGATAATTCCTCTTTAGTTGCAGCAAACACAGCTTTGACGGCTTGGTCGCGGTCTATATCGTAACCTGTTGCTGCCATTGGTGATTCATTTTTAACGCGCGTTAAAAAGCGTTCGTCATTAACATTGGAAATATCAGTAGGATTGTGACGATTTGAATGATCAAAAGGCGCGCGAATCCTGCTTAAGAAGCCAACAATAGGATTAGTATCGCGCCAAAGGTCTGCGATTTCCATTTGTAGCGCTTTATCCTCTGTGGGCAACACTTCTTTGTGTAACTCTTTTTCTACTTGGTCAGAGGTTTCTGTGGGCATCAAATCGCGCATGGCACGGTAAATTACCTCAGTGACATCCCTAGCATCAAAAATATCCTCAAATCCCCCTTTGATCATTACCTTTTCTAGAAAAGGCATATCTTTTGTGGCAATCGGAACTGATACCCCTTCTTTGAGAGATTTAGGAGGAGTCTCCTCCATTTTTTGGAGCATTCGCTTACCTTTTTCGGTGAGTTCTGCTGATTCAAAGGTAATTAAATGCGGTAAGGGACCATCTTCTGCACCAAAAGTATTAGCAACTCTAAAATCAACTTCTTTAGATTCAACTGCACTAGGAACGTCTTCTTGGTTGGCATAGGCATTTCCTGAAAATTCTGCCTTGATATATTGTGTTTGATTGAGATAATCGAGATGACCTAATAATTCAGCTCTTGTTATCTGTATGCCTGGGAAGAAGTCACTTTCCTCAAAGTTAACTTCGTGCATTCCTTGACCACTATCATTAATTTTATTGAGGATGATGTAGACAATATCTTCTCTAATGGGAATGGGCATTGCACTTTTCCTAATTCTAAATTGTTAACAGTAGTAGCACTATGAGTACAGGTATTTGATTTTCCAGTTGTGACCCTATTTTCTTACAGGAGCGGAACTGAGTAAACTGACGAGGGATCAATTGCGGCAAAGCACTACAACTGATATCAAAAAAGCAATTAGCTTTTAGTTGAAATAAACGGATAAATCCGATAGTTTGAAACCAAGATATTATCCATTGATTAAGGGAATTAGCTAATTGCTAACCACTAGTCGCCAATTGTCATGTCACTGTAAATTATTAGGAATAATTACTTCATTGCATCTGTCACAGGAAGCATTTTGATAATTTTTTATTTTTAAGGATGAGTATTAAGACTCAGTATTTAGCGGTAAAGTAACAGTAAAAGTTGTGCCTTGATGTAAGAGACTTTCTACTTGAATTTGACCGTGGTGATTCTCGGCGATCGCGTTGGCGATCGCTAAACCAAGACCTGAACCTGTGGGAATAGCAACCGGAGTTGTTGCAGTATGAGTGCGCGCAGGGTCTACGCGATAAAAACGATCAAACAATCGTGGTAAGGCTGTTTCAGGAATACCAATACCTGTATCACTCACCTTAACTTGCAGCAAAGCTATACGAGTCGCCAGCGGTGAAGCGATTCTCGTCAACTCAACATTGACTTTACCACCGTGTGGTGTGTAATGTACTGCGTTAACGATTAAGTTGGTAAACAAACGCACGAGTTGATTCCAATCACCTTGAAGTGTAAACCAATCCTCAATCAGTTGCGGGTTATGCGATTCAGGCGCTTCAATTAAATGTAGCGACAGCGTAATATTCTTTTCAGTTGCGGGTAGTTGTTGTTCTTCCACCACTTCCATCAGCAAAGCATCCAAAGGACACGCAGCAAAACAGGGCTTCACAATGCCGCTATCTTGGCGTGCGAGAAAGAGTAGATCGTCTACTAAACGACCTAATCGTTGAGTCAGCCTTTCAATGACGGTTAACTGTTGGTAGTATTTAGCACCAGCACCTGAAGCTTCTAAAAGTTCAGGATCAGTCAGTGCTACTTGGACATTAGTTTGAATGAGGGCAATTGGACTTCTCAGTTCGTGGGAAGCATCAGCAGTGAATTGTTTGAGGCGTTGATAAGATTCGCGTACGGGTTCCATTGCTTTTCCCGAAAGAAACCAACCACAAAAGGCAACAGAAAGCACCATTAACCCTGTGCCAAGACTTAAGTCAAAAATTAATTGGCGGATTGGTTTTGTGACTTCAAACCACGGATGGCTAACGCGCAAATACCCTAACACTTGTCGTCCAACTTCAACTCTTTCGGTCACTTGTCGCAGTAAGAGTGGAGTGTAATCTTCCTGTCCTGCGACTGCATCTTGATCTCGAATAACCTTGACAGTTTCACCAGTGCGATTTGGATGAACTAGAAGACCTAATGGTTCAGATAAAGTTGACCATAGAAGTTCGCCGGTGGGGCTAAACCACTCCAAATCAATATGGTCGTCCTCGACAGCATCTGCATTATCTCGAAAAGTCGCTTCGATGTTGATGCGAAATTGGTCAGCATTCGTTGTGGTAGATTCAATCACAAGCGATCGCTCGACAACCTCGACAACGTGATTGAGAGTATCGTCAATTCGCTCGATTAATGTACTGCGAACATACAAATAAACTCCACTAGCAAACACTAATAGTAGTACAGCCGTAACTGCTGTATACCACAAAGCCAAACGGCGACGAGTAGCTTGAAACATTTTGAATTTTTGAGCTTAAGACTACGGTAGTACATCCGCTTCGCTCGTTGCTAGTAGTACGTGGTTAGTCCTAAACACAAGCTAATTGAACTATTGATGCCGCTATTTTAAGCGTATACAGTATCATTTTATTGCTTTGCTCAAGTTCCAAGTGCCAAGGTAAATGCAGCTGCTGCCAAAAATGCTGCTATTGCCCGAATATGGTTCCAAAACGTCCAGTTGGTTAGGTAACTAGCCCACAAGTTCGCACCCTCAATGGTGTCTGGCTTGACTGTCGCTAGCGCTTCATTGAGTGGCACATTAAACACGATTGTTACTAGCACTGTACCGACAAGATAGAGGAGGCTACCAATAAGCAAGTAAGCAGCGCCAGGTTGATGCCACTTTGATAGCGAAAAAATAGCTAAAAGAAGGCAAGATAGAGATGTTCCAAATAAGGCAGCCATGAACAAGGGATTAATTGCTGTGATATTGATCGATTGCATGGCAATGATACCTTGCGTTGATGGAAGTCGGGCAAGTGCGCTCATTACGAAAGTCGAGAAGGCAAAGAAAACTCCGGCTACCAACCCGCAGCCTAACGCTGCAAAAAGCTGCAAAACAACAGGTAAGTGGTTAACAGTTATCATAAAGCCTCCTAATGTTGTTGCAACGCTTTACGCCACTAATTGAGCAACTTGGATACGCGCAGCTGCGATTGATCGCGCTAAACTTGTGCCACCGAACTCATCATTTTCAATATGAATAAATGTGATATCGGTGATGCCAATAAATCCAAAGATTGCTCTTAAATATGGATCTTGATAATTGAGCTTCTCGTTATGCTCACCAGGTGCAAAACCAGAACTACCTCGCGCTGTAATCACAAACATTTTCTTACCCAACACGAGTGGTTTGTAAGGATTTGCAGTATTTTCTGGTTCAAACGCGAAGGTTCGCCCCACACGCACAATCTGGTCAATATAAGCCTTAAATGTACTGGGTACGCTGAAATTGTACATGGGTATGCCGATAACGTAGAGATCAGCTGCTAAAAACTCATCTATGAGGCGATCGCTAATAGAAATTGCCTTTGATAGTTCAGGTGTGCGTTGCTCTAGCGGTGTATAAGCTGCGGCAATCCACAGTTCATCGACATGGGGAACAGGATTACGACCAATATCCCGATAGGTGACAAGATCAGAGGGATGAGTTTGCCTCCTCGCCTCAATGAATTCTCTTGTCATGCGACGCGAGTGCGATCTTTCTCCTCTAGGACTAGAATCAAGGTGTAGAATGCGAGCCATATTTCCTCCTGATCTCTCACCATTTCAGCTTAGGCAAACGATTTAGACTCAGCTATCTGATTTTTGTGTAATTATCAAAATCTTGCGGTCTGTTTTCAGGCTACTTGGTAGAAATCACCCAAACGTGAAGACAATTGAGGACGAAGTGGGTTTGGAGCATGAAGACAACAGTCCCGTATCAACAAGCAACAACCTGTGTGCCCGTTTTGTCTAGTCAAAATCAAGATTGGGAAAATATTCTGGTTGAGCAATTTCAACATCCTGCAGGTGAGGGCTGGTGTCATTACAGCGAGGAACACGCAATTAGTTTATCACTGGCATCCCGTCCAGTTCGCTTGCTGCAAACGAGGGAAGGTAAAACCTATGTGGGGCTATACGGGAAAGGCGACATTTCTCTAACGCCTGCAAAAACCCCGTTTTTTGCCCGCTGGGATAGTGATGACCACTACTTGCAGATTCGCATTGCGGCACGTTTCCTTCAGCGCGTTGCTAGCGAAACGATTAACATCAATTCCGATCGCCTTGAATTACTTCCCGAATTTCGGACACGCGATCCGCAAATTGAGGCGATCGCTATGCTGCTGCTTGCTGAACTCAAACAAAAACATCTAGGAGGAAGGCTCTATACTGAATCACTGGCAAATGTGTTAGCAGTGCATTTGCTCAGACAATACTCTGCGTCTGCACCTCACTTGGCAATTTATGAAGGCGGTTTAACCCAGCGCCAACTTGTGCAAGTTTTGGAATACATTAACGAACATTTGAGTCAAGACATTAAGCTTGCAGACTTAGCTCGGTTACTGGGCATGAGTCAATTTCACTTTAGCCATTTGTTCAAGCAATCACTAGGGATAGCTCCTTATCAATACCTACTTCAGCAACGCGTAGAACGGGCAAAGCAGTTGTTGAAACAAACCGATCAATCAATTATAGATATTGCCTTCTTGTGTGGATTCAACAGTCACAGTCATTTAAGCAAACAATTTCGGCAGTTGACAGGTATGACACCCACAGCCTACAGAGCGCATTAAATAACCGTAACTCAACAAACATGCCACTGGATTGCATTCCCTAATGACGAAGAGTACGATAAAATTTTGGCGTCTAGACAAGCCAGCCTTTTACACAATAAGCTTTAGACGTAGTGAGGAATGTAAATAATGTCTGAGGCAGCACTGTTAGATTCTGTACTCGGTTTGCCAGTTCATCTCATGGATGACTATACTAGTTGGTTGCGATCGCGCCTCAAACAAGAAATTGGCACTCATGTGATCACGCTAAATGCAGAAATGACGATGCAAGCAGAGCAGCATAATGCTTTAGCTCAAGCAATTCGACAAGCCGAGTTAGTTATTCCTGATGGTGCTGGAATTGTCTTATATATGTTACTTCGTGGCAAACGCATCCAGCGGTGTCCAGGCATTGAGCTTGCAGAGCTACTGTTAGATAGTATCGGACAAACACCAACGTCTTATCCGGTGTTTTTCTATGGAGGTTCTCCAGGAGTAGCTGTCCAAGCCGCAGAAAATTGGCAACAGCGATCGCCACATCTGCAGATAGTTGGTACAGAGCATGGCTATTTATCAGCAACTGAAGTTGAAAAATTAAAGCAAACGTTGCAGGAAATTCAACCCAAACTGATTTTGGTAGGGCTTGGAGTGCCGCGTCAAGAATTATGGATTGCCCAAAATCGTCATTTATGTCCTCAAGCAACTTGGATTGGTGTGGGAGGTAGCTTTGACATTTGGGCGGGGGTGAAGTCTAGAGCGCCAGCTTGGTTAGGAAATAATCATTTGGAGTGGCTGTATCGCTTGTATCAGGAACCTTGGCGTTGGCGGCGGATGTCGGCTTTGCCTAAGTTTGCTGGCAAGGCTTTAGTTAGCCGATTAACACAGGTTTAGTATTGCACGCTCTCAAGTGAGTAGTAATAAACTATCATCTTCAGTTGAATAATCAGGCTGTGCTTGAGTTGCTAGTTACTAGTGACTGGACGCTAATCGCAATAACATCAAGTTTGGTTGATTCGTGGACATCCTGCGTAAATGCGCTAGCGAATGAATTTGCTATTTCTTGATAAGCAAAGTCCACCTCTGTGGACTTAATGCTAAAAGGTAGTTTTGAGTGTACGAAGGTACACTTTGCTTGGATAGCCTCAACTTCAGTCGTAGGCTATCTGTGATTCATGCTCACTACTAACCGCTAACAACCTCCACACTTTTTTGTAATGCACTTCTACCAAAAGAAAAACGCTGACCCTGATAGTCTTTTGCAGGGATGACATAGCAAACTAAGGCATATCTTTTACCCTTGTCTTGCTGATGCCATCCTTTATGTACTAACTGTTGATTGGATATAACCATCGTTCCTGCTTTACCAAACAGCGGAACAGCTTGTTTATCGTTATATAAAAGTTGAATATCTTCTTTATAATTGCGGCTATTTTTGGATGCATATAGTACTTGCTTGAGCCAACCATAGCAATAATTAATGAGTCTTCTGTAGGTATGGCGATGAGAGCCAGGAATCACAGTGTATGGTCCATCGCCATATTCGTTAACATCAGTGAGATAAATAAAGACTTTGTAAACTGTCTTAGTTACGCAATCAGTATGATAGCCCCGCTTTGAGATGGTATCGGGATTGTCAATCTTGATTGAGATATTTCGCAGCAAAACAGGTTCGCCAATGCGCGCTTCAAAGATATCTTCAATGACGTGTGAACTGAACAGTTGTGCAAGTTTATCGTCAATTTCTTGAGCATTCATGATCTGTTGAACGTCCAAATCTACATCATGAATATCTTTGCGACAAAGTAAATAGCAGTCTCCAGCAATAAGATAGCTGTGATTATTGATATAAGAATCTGCAACCTTGATTAAGCGATCGCACTCTTGTTTATCCAAAAACTCAGGAATAACTTCATAGCCTTGCTGGGTGAAATGATTCTGTGGTTGACATATATACTCTTGACGATCATTAATCATTCCAGTTATCTCTGGCTGAATGACCGACAATTCTCGCTGAAGACGTTGACTAAACTTCTTAAGGCGTCTGAGCATTGGACAAAGAGTTGGTTATTTTTTGTAACAGTATGCTAAATTTTATACTTATTATAAGTCTTTTTGCAATTGTAAACTCAGTATTATTGCTGAACCTAAGTCTGATGAAAAGCAGGAGGTTACTACTAGTATATCTTTTAAAGATTTAAAATATCAAAATTAGAAGTAACAGTTTCATTAGCTTTGTTTATTTATTTTACCGAATTACAGTTATCGGTACGCGCAAAGTTTTGCTTTGTTAAGAAATCTTGCACTAGCGAGTTATTTTTATCAGATATGTTGATTTAGTAAATTCCTAGTAACTAGGAAAGAAAATTCTTGTGCTGCGCTGTTATCAAGAGCTAGCAGGTGTTGAATAATACATTAATAGTTTGACTAGAAAGGCAGAATTTTCTTTGTAAGTGGTAGATTACAGCAAAAAGACAAAGTTCGCTGCAACAGCACGAAGTATTATAAAATTCATTAATTTACTTAGTTAAAGACAAGCCAATTATGACTTTAATGTCAGTTTGATGAAAAAGAGCTTAGTGGTTGAAATATACGCCAGTGTCTACTGGTTGGCAAGCAGCCAAGCTGTTGCTCGAATTCACGTTAATTGAATTGAATTATCAAAATAAGGTCAGAAATTTAGAGCAAAACTCTGAAAAAGTTTTACGAGTAGAGCAATACATAGTTACGTTGTTGCGGATAAGATACCCGTTGTAACAAATGGCGTCAAACCGCCGTGGAGCAGGACAAAGGAAAATGATGATTTGTTGTAATGACGATCTCAAATGGTATGTGTATACCGTTTAAGGAATAAAAATAAATAATTTGAAACGGCGATCGCAGGCAATAGTATCATATGTGGCGTTTTCTCTTCCTAGACAGCTCACCTTCAGCGGTACCAGATTTCAGTAAGTTTGGGTAGGATTTTTAATGGGACAATCATTAAAGATTAAAGCCAGAGAGTACCCCGAATATGCACCTGAGTGAAATCACCCATCCTAACCAGTTGCACGGCTTATCGATTCGCCAACTGCAGCAGATCGCCCGTCAAATTCGGGATAAGCATTTGCAAACCGTGGCGGCGAGTGGCGGACACCTGGGACCAGGGTTAGGTGTAGTGGAGTTAACATTAGCGCTTTACCAAACCTTAGACCTCGACCACGATAAAGTTATTTGGGATGTAGGGCACCAAGCCTATCCTCATAAACTGATTACTGGTCGCTATAGTCGCTTTCATACATTGCGGCAAAAAGACGGTGTAGCGGGCTATTTAAAGCGCTGTGAGAACAAGTTCGACCATTTTGGCGCGGGTCATGCTTCCACAAGTATATCTGCTGCCTTGGGCATGGCACTCGCGCGAGATTTAAAAGGCGAAAAATTTAAAGTTGTGGCAGTCATCGGTGACGGTGCCTTGACTGGTGGTATGGCGTTAGAAGCGATTAACCATGCCGGACACTTGCCGAAAACAAACCTACTTGTGGTGTTAAACGACAATGAAATGTCGATTTCTCCCAATGTAGGTGCAATTTCGCGCCATTTAAACAAAATGCGTTTAAGTCCGCCAGTACAGTTTTTGTCTGATAATTTAGAAGAACAAGTCAAACAAATTCCTTTTGTTGGTGATTCTTTAGAAACCGAACTTGAACGGTTTAAAGAGGGCATGAAGCGGTTAGCAGTACCAAAAGTAGGAGCTGTCTTTGAAGAATTAGGCATTACCTACATGGGACCTGTAGATGGGCACAACTTGGAAGAACTGATTGCGACCTTCAAGCAAGCCCATAAAATTGCAGGACCAGTACTCGTACACGTTGCTACTGTTAAAGGTAAAGGATATGCGATCGCCGAACAAGACCAAGTAGGCTATCACGCGCAGTCACCTTTTAACCTGACAACAGGTAAGGCAATTCCTTCGAGTAAACCTAAGCCTCCTGGATATTCCAAAGTTTTTGCCCACGCTTTGGTAAAACTCGCCGAAAACAATCCCAAAATTGTCGGCATTACAGCAGCAATGGCAACAGGTACAGGGCTAGACAAACTACAAGCAAAACTGCCCCACCAGTATATTGATGTTGGGATTGCAGAACAACACGCTGTGACTTTAGCCGCAGGCTTAGCTTGTGAGGGAATGCGTCCCGTTGTCGCGATCTACTCAACTTTCTTGCAACGTGGCTACGACCAAATTGTTCACGATGTGTGCATCCAAAACCTACCTGTATTTTTCTGCATGGATCGGGCGGGAATTGTTGGTGCAGATGGTCCAACCCATCAAGGAATGTATGATGTTGCTTATTTGCGTTGCTTACCCAATATGGTGTTGATGGCACCGAAAGACGAAGCCGAGTTGCAGCGGATGGTTGTCACAGGAGTGAACCACACCGATGGTCCAATTGCGATGCGTTATCCTCGCGGGAACGGCTATGGTGTTCCTTTGATGGAAGAAGGGTGGGAACCAGTCGAGATCGGCAAAGGCGAAACTCTACGTCATGGTGACGATGTGCTGCTGCTAGGATTTGGTTCAACGGTTTACCCAGCCATGCAAATCGCTGAAATTCTCAGCGAACATGGAATTCAAGCGACAGTCGTCAACGCTCGATTTGCCAAGCCGCTTGACACCGAATTGATTCTACCATTGGCACAACGCATTGGACGTGTTGTCACTTTAGAAGAAGGCTGTCTCATGGGTGGCTTTGGTTCGGCTGTAGCGGAGGCATTACTTGATGCCGATGTTGTTGTACCTGTCAAGCGTTTTGGCGTGCCAGATGTCTTGGTAGACCATGCTTCTCCGGAACAATCCAAAGCAGAATTGGGTTTAACCAGTCCCCAAATAGCACAAGAAGTGTTAAAAGCCTTTTTTAACAAAACACTTTCATCTGTAAGCTAAATCAGGTTTATGGGCGTACACTTGTGCGCCCGTACCCAAACTTCAAACGATCGCTTTCCATTCTTTCCCCTTGCCCCTGCGAGCCTCTAACTATGTCCCCTTGCCTCTCTCAGGTTTTTCCCGTTGTTTGGTATGAAAACTCAGTGTTGCTAATCGATCAAACTCGGCTACCTCACGAGTATGCATTCGTCGAGATTCACCGCTGCGAAGATATGGTACAGGCAATTAAAACCATGATTGTACGGGGTGCACCCGCAATTGGTGTTGCTGCTGCTTATGGCATGTATCTTGGGGCGCGTGAGATTTCAACTCAAAATCGCGAAGAATTTATACATCAGCTTGAGGAAGTTGCTGTGATGCTCCGCGCGACACGCCCTACAGCTGTTAACTTGTTTTGGGCGATCGCACGGATGTTAAAAACGGCATATGAAATGCTGGGATCAGTTGAACAAATTAAACAAGCTTTACTCCATACTGCGCAAACGATCAATGCTGAAGACTTGCAAACTTGTCAAGCAATTGGCGATCGCGGTTTAGAAGTTTTACCTTCGACTCCAGAAAAACTCAATCTTCTGACACACTGCAACGCGGGTGCTTTAGCAACAGCAGGCTATGGTACAGCTTTAGGGATAGTACGTTGTGCTTGGGCAAAAGGTAGACTAGCCAGAGTTTATGCTGATGAAACCCGTCCCCGTTTACAAGGCGCAAAATTAACTGCCTGGGAATGCGTTCAAGAAGGAATTCCTGTCACCTTAATTACTGATAGTATGGCAGCACACTGTATGCAACACGGCTTAATTCATGCGGTTGTTGTCGGTGCAGATCGCATTGCGGCAAATGGAGACACTGCCAATAAAATTGGTACATACAGTTTAGCCATTGTTGCTCAAGCGCATAATGTTCCTTTCTTTGTTGCGGCTCCCCTCTCAACGATTGATTTTTCCTTGACAAGTGGCAGTGAAATTCCGATTGAAGAACGCCACGCCAGTGAAGTTTATGCAATTGGTGAGACTATAATTACTCCCGAAGGAGTTGAGTTTTACAATCCTGCTTTTGATGTCACTCCCGCAGATTTAATCACTGCAATTATTACTGAACACGGTGCATTTGCGCCAAATCAGTTACAGGAGAAGTTGAAAGAAAAAAATCTAGTTTGAAGAATATGTAAGAGGCGATCGCCATGCCTGCAAATTCCTTAGATTCACAACTTACTATTACTTCTTGCAATCCACAACTACATAGCGCGTTTATCCGGTCATTAACTAGAGACAATTTTTATCTAACGATAAGTCGTACCATCGGCTGGGATGAGGAACTTCACCAACAAGAACCGCGTCCAGAAAGATACACAATGGTGTATTGTAACCATGACCTCATTGGTTTTTTCGCGATTCGAGAGGTAAGCGATTACCTATATATCCAAACTATTCAGCTTGTAGCATCATTTCGTGGTAGAGGATACGGCACAACCTTGCTACAACACATAGAAAACATCGCTAGGATGAAGAATCTACAACGCATCTACTTGAGCGTATTCAAAGACAATCCTGCTCAAAGACTATATCAAAGACTTGGTTACAAGCCAATAGCACAGGATGAATACCTCATCCGTATGGGAAAAATTATATCAAATCCGGTTGATTAGTGTTAATAAAAATGGTCAGTAAAGGTGAAGGGTTGTTGGTAACTAGCCACAACTAGCCACTAGCCACTAGCCACTAATAACAGCGTAACGATACCGATATTCTGGTTATTTAACCGGAGATGATATTACTAGAAGTAAACTAACACGGATATAAGCGATCGCCTGTATTTGAATCAAAGACGAATAGCTGTTCTAAATCAAGCCCTAGTGAAATGCGATCACCCAACTGCAAACGGATAACACCTGCCTGTTGAATATTGACTTGCACGCTCGAACTCGGTAAACCAGCACGAATTAAAGTTTCTCTGCCCAAAGGTTCTACAAGTTTGACTTCAACTGTTAAGGCTGCAATTTCTTTGTTTTGCGATTCATCAATAAACAAATCTTCTGGGCGAATCCCTAAATCAACAATTTGTCCTTCAGCTAAATGTAATGCGTCTCTTACACGCGCCGGACAAGGAATAATCTGACTCTCTACCAAAAAGTTGCCATTTTTGTACTTTGCAGGCAAAATATTCATTGGCGGATTGCCTAAGAAAGTTGCCACCATCCGGTTAGCAGGTTTGGCGTAAACGCTTTGTGGCTCTCCAATTTGTTGAATTCTTCCCTGATTAAGGATAACGATACGATCTGCTAAAGTCATCGCTTCAACTTGATCGTGAGTGACATAAATTGTCGTAATGCCTAAATTGTGATGCAACTGTTTTAACTCCGCACGAGTATCGTCACGTAGCTGCGCGTCTAAGTTTGATAAAGGTTCATCTAATAAAAATACTTGTGCTTCGCGGGCGATCGCTCTTCCCAATGCGACGCGTTGTTGCTGTCCCCCAGATAATTGCTTGGGTTTGCGTTCTAAAAGATGTTCGAGTGATAGCGATCGCGCAACTGTTTCTACTCTTTGTTGAATCACTTTTGAGTCAACTTTTCGCATCTGTAACCCAAACGCAATGTTTTCGGCAACACTCATGTGTGGATAAAGTGCATAATTTTGAAAAACCATCGCAACATCCCGCTGTCGCGCTGGAATGTTATTCACAAGAAGATCCCCGATGTATAGGTTTCCACTTGTTGCTGTTTCTAACCCTGCGATCGTTCTCAGAATTGTTGATTTACCACAACCTGATGGTCCAACAAGAACCCAAAATTGTCCATCAGGAATTTCAAAAGTAATATTTTCTACCGCAGTTACATTGTTGAACTTGCGTTTAATATTCTCTAGACGAACTTTAGCCATTGCACGATTCCTGGCATCTTTGATTTAAGAATGAAACAACATAACCTGCTGATAATCAGGGAACTTTACAAAAAGTCTGATATTCTACATACAAAATACTTCTTTTGTTGTTTCCAATACATTACTTTGGTGACTAAACTACTAGAAATATCATTATGTTAAACTCCTACTTGTCAGAATCATAGCCGCAAATCAGTTCTTATTAGTAAATTCAATTTTTAGAAATGCTTCCCCTGAAATCGGCTATTGATGTATTTGAACCACCATCTAGCTTTTGGCAGCATTCTCATTTAATGAAATATTTTTTATCGGAAAAAGTCATACTTTTTCTAGCTGTCACTCTAAAAACAGCCAAATAATTTTTGGTAAAAACATATGCAAGAGATAGATTTTGATCGTACTTTCGACGTCTCAGTTGGTTTTAGTTTGTGTATGTACTTGCTGATGTTTACTGTGGCGTATTACTCCTGGTTAGTCTAGAGATACTGATACACTTTGGCACTCAATTTTTAAGCTGCACAGTATATCCCATAGTAACTTTGCCAGCACAACTTCCAGCAATGCTATTTATAATACTTTGCTTTAAATATTTGTATATTATAATACGTTGCAGCTCATATTAAACGATGATATATTGTCTGTAATTAAAAAAATGTTAAAAATAGCTATGAATAGGGTGTTTCAAGAAGTTGTTATGCCTTAGCCTCCAACCAAAGCTGCATGATGTTAACGAAAGTATTTGCTTAATTTTTTATGTAACTGCGACTTATAACAGAGAATGTAGTGTCAACAAAAAATGTTATTGTAGTGCTCACTTCTACTTACCTAGTCTGAATGGCGACTATATCTGCCATACACTTACTCATACTGCTGCAGATCTTATAAGTAATGAACTCTAAAATTTCGCTATCATTCCGCAATTTGTTAAGTGCTACAAAAATTTGGCAAGAGAACTACTTTCTAATTAGAGAATTTCGTAATTTTCGGGGTATTGCAATTCTAGCTATTGTCTTTACTATAATTGCTGCCATATTTGAAGGTATTGGAGTAGGATTTATTCTTTCATTTCTCCAAAATTTAACAAATCCAGATGCCCAACCAATTCGTACTGGAATCGAGTGGTTTGACATTTGGGTTTTGGGAGTGAATGCTCCAGCATCTGAACGAATTTATCGAGTATGTACCTTAATATTATTAACAACTTTAGTGCGATCGCTCTTTACTTATTTAGGTCGCCTTTACACGCAAATTACACAATTTAAATTAGTTTATTTTCTACGAAAGCGAGTATTTGAATTATTTCAATCGTTAAGCTTGCGGTACTTTGCTAAGACAAGAGCAGGAGGATTAGTACACAGCATTACCACTGAGATCATGCAGATCATGCAGGCGTTTAATTTTGTCTCAGTCATTCTGACAAAATTTACTATATTATTCGTCTACATTATTTCTATGCTCTTGTTGTCTTGGCAACTGACAATTGTTTCTATCTTGCTCTTTAGTTTAATATCAGTAGGAATTTCATCGCTCTTAGGGCGCGTACGAGAAGCAAGTTTTGAAAAAACAAGAGCCGCAAAGTGGTATACGACAATTTCACTTGAATATATTCATGGAGTTCGTACTGTTCAAGCTTTCGCAGCATACAACTTTGAAAGAAAAAGATTTGACGAGGCTAATTCTAACTTTCTCAAAGCCACTACTAAAGCTGTCTCAATCTCATCACTCATTGAACCACTTTCAGAAGGAGTGGCAACAGCAATTTTAGTGGGAATGCTGCTGCTAGCATTTACAGTTTTAATTCCTAACGGACAATTACAAGTCTCCTCACTACTAACCTTTCTGTTTGTTTTACTCCGAATTATGCCTTTGCGGCGCCAAATTGATGGTGCAAGAGTACAGTTAAGCAATTGTCAAGGCTCATTCAGCAATATTCAAGAATTACTTCGCGTAGATAATAAGCCCTTATTTTATAACGGCAACAAAAAATTTATTGGCTTGAAGCAAAAAATTGAGTTTGTTGGAGTAAATTTTGGTTATGACTCAGAGGAAATTGTCTTACACAACATTAATTTAACGATTGAAAAAGGCAAGATGACAGCATTAGTAGGAGCATCAGGTGCTGGCAAAAGTACTTTAGCCGATCTGATTCCTCGATTTTACGATCCTACTCGCGGTAAGGTGTTAATTGATGGTGTCGATCTACGCGAATTTAATATTTACTCATTTCGTAATAAACTAGCTGTTGTCAGTCAAGACACTTATATCTTTAATACTTCTGTGCGGGACAATATTGCTTATGCATTAGAAGATGTAGATGATGCAGTAGTTATTGAAGCAGCAAAACTTGCGAATGCGTTGGAGTTTATTCAGGATCTACCACAAGGATTTGATACGCAGTTAGGCGATCGCGGAGTCCGTTTATCAGGAGGACAACGTCAGCGAATTGCGATCGCCCGTGCCCTGCTGCGGAACCCAGAAATTTTAATCCTCGATGAAGCAACAAGTGCCTTAGACTCGGTATCAGAGCGCTTAATTCAACAGTCGTTAGAGAAGTTAGCTGTGGGCAGAACAGTAATTGCGATCGCACATCGCCTATCAACAATTGTTCGTGCTGACAAAGTTGTTGTTCTACAGCAAGGTCGCATCATTGAACAGGGAGGATATCAAGAATTACTCGAGCAACGTGGCGAACTTTGGAAGTATCATCAAATGCAGCATGAATACAGTCAAGCAGGATAACATCATCCTCGCTGCTTAACCTATCAGCACTACTATTTAGGCTCCTATCACTATTCACGACAAAAGAGCAACGAATCCAATGAGTCTTCATGGGAACCATCCAATAGAACATAATCTCGGTTCATCCAAAGTTTCTATTGTCATCCCTACAAAAAATCGCTACTTACTATTATTAGAAACAATCAAATCTGTTCGCGAACAAACCTACGAAAACTGGGAAGTTCTTGTCGTTGACGATGGCTCAACAGACGAGACAGAAACAAAAATGTTGGCATTGTCACAAGCAGATCCGCGTATTCGTTTCATCAAACGTACTCAAGGTAATGCTGGTGCTCCTGCGTCTCGTAATCAAGGAGTTGCTCAGGCGAGTGGTAACTATATCATTTTTCTTGATTCAGATGATTGTTTAGCACCACACTGTTTAGAAAAACGTGTTGCAACTATGCGCGATCGCCCTGATTTAGACTTTGGGGTTTTTCCTTGTCAAGTGTTCTGCGAACTACCAGGAGATGAAGCGTTGCTTTGGAATCGCGAAACCCAAGAGCAAGAAAACGATCTCGATCGATTTTTATCCTTGGATGTTCCTTGGCAAACAACTAGTCCTATTTGGAGAAAAGCGGCACTGCAAAGATTAGGATCGTGGGATGAAAGTTTGATTATTTGGCAAGACTGGGAATTTCATGTCCGAGCATTAATCAAAGGATTAAAGTATGAAAGGTTTTCTCAACCTGATTGCTTTTGGCGAATGCCTGTAAAACATAGAGATTCTATTGGTAAAAAAGGAATTACAGCCGAATATCTGCTTTCTAACGAACAACTCATTGCAGACGTCTATACCATGCTTGCTAAAGCACAATTGCTCAATGAGCATCGCCGCTATCTAATCGCAGGACTTTATTTCTGGTTGGCAACGCAATGGTCAACATATGTCAAATCTACTGATGAAGCTGTCAGAATTTGGTCAATTTGTCGAGACAAAAATTTAGTCAATACGATGGAATACTGGGAAGGTCTAATCTATTTTAAAGTTAGAAGAACTCGTTATATCAGACGCTTAGCAAGAGAATATCTTAGTATTCGTTGGTCTACAGAATTAATGCGGCAAAGGCATTCTATTACATTACAAAATACACCTATGTCTACTCAATTAGCCCAATCTTGAGTAAAAGCTGATTTCTATTGCCTAATTACCAAATTCTACTACGTTTCACAATCAATTTAAACTGAAGAACTTTAAATATTCAAGTTTATTCTACTTTTTGACTTAGTAATATAGCAATGGTCAATTAGGTTGAAACATTATAGAAGATCAAAAGCATTAATCCAACTCAATTTAATTCTGAACCGTAAGTCTGCAAAGCATCCTCTAAATTCTAAATCTTGCTAAATATGAAAATTCTGATTACCATTTCCCACTTAATGACCGGAGGTGCGCAAACTTTTGTTATTAGGTTGGCAAGTGCTTTAGCAAAGCATCATACTGTATATGTTTATAACTGTAATTTTTTTCCAATTGCTGACAATACTTTAGTTGATAGATTTCCTGATAATGTCAGAGTAATATCTTTCTTTCCTCCTTCCTCACCGAATTTACTAAATCAAGCTTTGACAAAATTAGAGCGTTTAACAGCGAAAGTAGGTAAAAAAGTAAAAATTAGAGAAGAATTAAGAAAGCTGTATTTTCAATTTATTCTTAAACAAATAAAAGTAGATTTAATCAATAGTCATTTATATCATGCAGATAAGTTTGTTGTAGAGAATATACAAGTATCAACTCCAGTTGTTGTGACAGATCACGGTGACTATAAATACGTGATCGAGCAACAACTCAGCGATCGCAGTAGTACTCAAAAAATCTTCAATAGAATTAATGGAATTGTTGTTCTATCGGAAGATAATGCTACAGCAATAGCACCATATGTGACGAGTAATCTGCCTATAAAAAAGATTTATAACGGTGTGGCGATACCTCAACCACAAAATACGATCTCTGGGCGAGAGAAACTAAAGATACCAAAAGATGCTCTCGTATTTGGTATGGTTGCTAGAGGAATTCAGGAAAAAGGTTGGGCAGAGTTAATTCAAGCATTTCAGCAGGTGCTACACGCACCTCAACGAGAAGCTCATTTAATTTTGGTTGGTGATAGCGAATATCTCAGAAATCTCAAAGCATCGCTTAATGACATGGCTGATAAAATACACTTTGTTGGCTACTCTGCTGATCCTAATTACTGGATAGAATGTTTTGATGTTGGAGTTTTGCCGACATATTTTGACGGTGAAAGTCTTCCTTATTCGATTATTGAGTATTTATCTTTCGGCAAACCAGCGATCGCAACTGAGATTGGAGGAATCCCTGAAATGATGACACATAACGCTCAAACTGCGGGTTTTACTATTAAAACTCAAGCAGGTAAAGCAGATGTGTCTTCCATCGCTCATGCCATGCTGCAATATATAAACAATCCCGCTCTACTCAATCAGCATTCTCAAATTGCACAACAAGCTTTTGAGAAGTTTAATATAGAAAATTGTGTTAAAAGTTATGAATTATTTTTTCAACAAGTATTAGTTCATCATAAGACTTCACCTGATCAAAAATGAATGTATTACATATTAATCAATCTGATCTTAGTGGGGGAGCCGCAATTGCAGGCTACAGACTGCACCAAGGTTTACTTGCTCAAGGAGTAGATTCACACCTGTTAGTGGGGAATGCTCAAAGTAACAGCGATCGCGTAACGACAACTCCGGCTAAAAAGACATATATCGAAAGGCAGTTATATCTTCGTTTAACTAAGCCTTTGGGACTAAATTACTTGCATTTTTTGAATACATTTAATATTCCTAAAAAGAGTGTATACAAAAATGCTGATATTCTTAACTTCCATAACTTGCATACAGGATATTTTAACTACTTAGCAGTATCATCTTTAACAAAGGATAAACCTGCTGTGTTTACACTCCATGATATGTGGAGTTTTACAGGACATTGTACATATAGTTACGACTGCGATCGCTGGAAAACTGGCTGCGGAAAATGCCCTTATCCTGATGTTTATCCACAAATTGAAAAAGATAACACTCGCTTAGAATGGAGATTAAAAAATTGGATTTATAGTCAGTCAAATTTAACTGTAGCTACTCCTAGCCGATGGCTATACGAGCAAGCTAAGCAAAGTATCCTCAATCGCTTTCCAATTCACCATATCCCTTATGGCATTGATACCCAAGCTTATCAACCTCTCGATCCAGAACAGTGCAGAGCGCACTTAGGTATACCAAGAGGTAAAAAAGTCCTCATGTTTGGTGCTGATAGCCTTACAGAACGTCGTAAGGGAGGAGATTTACTAGCACAAGCATTACAAAACTTACCGAGTGGATTGAAAGCAGAAACTATGCTGTTAATCTTTGGTAATAGTGGTGCAGCAATTGCTCAAACTGTAGGAATGACAACAATCGATTTGGGTTATCTTACCAGTGACGAATCAAAAACAATCGCTTATTCTGCTGCTGATTTGTTTGTTTTTCCTACACGAGCAGATAATTTACCCCTAACGTTACAAGAGAGTATCGCTTGTGGTACGCCGATGATTTCTTGCAAAATTGGTGGTGTTCCTGACTTGGTACGCCCAGGTATAACAGGTTACTTAGCCAAGCCAGAGAATGCCCAAGATCTCTGTGATGGTATTGTATACCTGCTAGAGGAGCAAAATCTGCGCGAACAAATGCGGCATAATTGTCGGGCGATCGCACTTTCTGAATACCCTCTAGAATTACAAGCAAAACGCTATCTTGAACTTTATAATCAATTGGTTAAAAATACATAAATTTTATTCATAGAAATGTTAAAAAACAGTCGTGGAAAAAAACTTTTTTTAGAGCTAAATTCAGATTACAGACAAGCAATTTTTCTAGCAGGAACTGGTAGAAGTGGCACAACCTGGGTTTCTTCTATTATCAACTATAATAATGATTATCGAGATATATTTGAGCCTTTTCATCCCTACAAAGTAGAGCTAGTTGAGCATTTTAGATATCGACAATATTTAAGAATAGATAACCAACACCAAGAGTTTCTTCAACCGACAAAAGCTATATTATCTGGAAAAATAAAAAATCAGTGGACGGATCAGTTTAATAAAAAAGTGTTTTGTCAAAAACGAATGATTAAAGATATTAGAGCAAATTTTTTATTGAAATGGCTAAACCACAATTTTCCAGAGGTTCCCATCATCTTATTGTTTAGGCATCCATGTGCTGTTGTCAACTCTAAACTTCACCTGGGCTGGGGTAATCATTTAGATGAACTGTTAGCACAACCAGAATTAGTCGAAGACTTTTTACAGCCATTTAAACAAGAGATTATAGCAGCTAAAACCGATTTTGAAAAGCAGATATTTCTCTGGTGCTTAGAAAATTATGTTCCTTTAAAACAGTTTGCTCCACAAGAGATTCATCTAGCTTTTTACGAAAATTTTTGTAAAGAGCCTAAAGCAGAAATTGAACGTTTATTTACATTTTTAGGCAAAAAATTTGATGACACAGTCTTTGCAATTCTTAATAAGCCTTCTGCGACAAGCCGGCAAGAAAGTGCGATTATTACTACAGGTAATGTAGTTGATAGTTGGAAAAAACACATTACACATGAGCAACTAGAAAGGGCAATAGAGATTCTGAGTCTCTTTGGACTGGACACACTATATTCGCAAGATCCTCTGCCAAATATCAGTGGTGCATATACTTTAATGAAAAACTAAGAAAGTCGGATTGCAAGTAAATAATATTTAGCCCTACCCGTCATTCAAAATCCTGAAATTACACAACGAGGAAGGCTAGACTTAATATCATGCACTAATAACTGAATTTAGCAGTAGGATAATGTTTTTCCGGAAAAGCGCTAATAACTTCTGTAGAAATAACAAGTAACTTATTGCATCGGCTTTTGTCTACCTACTACAAGAAGATTATCTTCGTTTCATGATTAAGTTCTGTTAAAAAGAAAGTCCAACTTGCGAAGGAATAATTGTATATAACTAATCAGCTATGCTTTAAGTAACGCTGGATAATGCCCCCACTTCAATCTAATGATTAATAAATTATCATCATTATGTAGTTTGTTATTACAAGTTCCACTGGCTAGTTTCCTCCTAGGAATGGGCATTTTTACGAGTGAAGTTATGCCAGGGTTAATGCCTTCTGCGATCGCCGCCTCACCAGGCAGAAATAACATCAATATTTCTGGTAAAGATACGTTTCCAGCCTTACGAGGAAAACTACCACAGCAAGACGGCGTATACTTATACGGCAGAGCACCACAACCGCAGCAAATTGGGCAAGAATACATGGTGTTTGAATTGCATCAAGGTAAAGTAATTGGGGCATTTTACTTACCTTATTCAGAGTTTAGTTGTTTTTCTGGCAATATCAGCTCAGGTGAACTCGCTTTAATGGTTGCTAATGCGCCCTCTGCTGGCGAAGATACAGAAGCGCAACCGCAGCAAATTGCTACTGCGGGTGATAAACCAAGAATTGGAGAAGAATTTAATGCGATCGCTTATCCTTACGCTGTTGCCTTGCAAGAATATTATCAACTGCCTGAAGTGAGTACTGGCGATCTCCAGATCCTCCAAACTTGTCAACATCAATATTCCGAATAACTATCACAAATACAAAGCTAATATTAAAACTCAATACCTGGTTGGGCTTTGACTCCTTGTTCGCGAAAAGGATGCTTGACTAGTGTCATTTCAGTTACCAAGTCAGCACGTTCTATTAATGCTGTAGGTGCGCCTCTCCCTGTCAAAATTATGTGGGAATCACTTGGCTTTTGCTCTAGCCCTGCTAGCACTGTATCAACACTCAAAAAACCTAATTTGAGGGCAACATTCACTTCATCTAACAGTACTAACCTAAACTCAGGATTACAAATGCAGTTTAATGCAGTTTCCCATGCTTCATTAGCTTTTTGGATATCACGTTCGCGGTTTTGAGTTTCCCAAGTAAAGCCTTCACCCATCGCATAAAATTTTAGCTGATTTGCCCACTGACTGAGAACTGCTTTCTCTGCAGGTTCCCACGCTCCTTTAATAAATTGGATAATTGCTACTTTATAGCCATGACCAAGCGATCGCAACACCATTCCTAGTGCTGCTGTTGTTTTTCCTTTACCGTTACCAGTATTAACAATAATTAAGCCTTTTTCCTGTGATGCTTGGGCTACCCGTTTTTCTTGCACTTCTTTACGCCGCTGCATCTTACGCTGATATTGTTCTTCCGTTAGTGATGAAGCCGTTGCTTCTTGATTCAAGCGTTCCGCTTCTATGTCTGGGTTTGAGCTTTTAGACGTATTATGTATCATCTACTTTTTCTAGTATGGGTTGTATTATCTAATCAGATTATTTATGTTGAGAGTTTTAGTTAAATCGCTAACTAACCATAACAGCATAAAAAGCAAACACCAAAAAATTAAAAATAAATTATGGTAAGTGTAGTAACATCTAAAAATATTAGCAATATCTTACTTTTTTTACCTTTATTTAAGGATATTAACAATAAACTATATCAACTAAATATCGATCAAAGTCTACTAGATCCTTATGAATACTCTAGCGATTTTGAAAGATTTGTTGCAACCTTATATGAAGAAAATTTTATTGTTACTTTTGATTGGGCAGCTTGGCAAGATGAAGCCAATAGTTATATTGATAGTTCTAAATTAATAAACTCTGCTTCAATTGTGACTTTGCAGAAATTACTAACAACTCATGTGCGCAAGAAGCGTTTTTGGAGCGGTCACTTAGCAGGGCTAATTAGGAATGGATATTTTTTAGTAATATTAGAAAGGCTGAAAAATATGGAAACGCAGAACAAAACATTAAACATAAGTCAGCGCATCAGCGTCATTATCGGAGATATTACGCAACAAAATGTCGATGCAATTGTGAACGCTGCTAACAACTCGCTGTTGGGTGGAGGTGGTGTGGATGGAGCAATTCATCGTGCAGCAGGAACTCGGTTACTAGAGGAATGTCGCCAACTCAAAGGTTGTGCTACTGGAGAAGCAAAAATCACGGAAGGCTACAATCTTCCAGCCAAGTGGGTTATTCATACTGTAGGTCCAGTATGGCATGGTGGTCGTCAAGGCGAAGATGAGCTACTCGCTCGATGTTACCGTAGCAGTTTGGCGCTAGTAGAACAATATCAAATTCAGACAATTGCTTTTCCAGCAATTAGTACTGGTGCTTATGGATTTCCTATTGATAGAGCAGCACAAATAGCTGTGACTGAAATTCAGCATTTTCTCAACGAGAATAATACTATCGAACACGTGATTTTGCTTTGCTTTAGTCAAAGTGCAGGCGATCGCTACCTCAGAGCATTAAAACAAATTGCCAAAACCTAGCTACATTAGATCGGGGCGATCTATCAATGGGAGTGAAATCATGGCAATACCTAGCAAAAAAATTGCACCAGTACCCATACCATCAGATATTGGTGTCGTGGACTTAATTGATAACTACTTTACTGCATACAACTCAGCACGGCTACGAGAAATTTGTCAACTACTTAGCCGCGAAGTGCTACAAGAAGGCGTGACAGTAGGCTTAAGTGTATCTGGCGCGATGACTCCAGCGGGATTTGGAGTTTCTGCGCTTGCACCATTAATGCGTCATGGCTTTGTAGATTGGATTATTAGTACTGGCGCTAATCTCTACCACGATCTGCACTACGGCTTAGGAATGAAGTTGTATAGTAGCAGCCCCTTCTTAGATGATGTCAAACTCCGCGAACAAGGCACAATCCGGATTTATGACATTATTTTTGATTATGACGTGCTGTTAGGAACAGACGATTTCATCCGTAAAATTATTCAAGCCGAACCGTTTCAGAAACGCATGGGAACGGCTGAGTTTCATAACTTGCTAGGTAAGTACGTCCGAGAAGTTGAAAAACAAGTTGGTGTCGAGCATTCTTGCTTGCTAGCAACAGCCTATGAATGCGGTGTTCCTATTTATACTTCCTCTCCTGGCGACAGTTCGATTGGCATGAACGTAGCAGCAATGTCTTTGTCGGGGTCAAATATGATTATCGATCCTGCAATTGATGTCAATGAAACTGCGGCGATCGCCTACTGTGCCCGTGAGTCTGGAGATGCTGGTGTCGAAGGGAAAAGTGCTGCGGTCATTATTGGTGGTGGTAGCCCAAAAAACTTTTTATTGCAAACACAACCGCAACTGCACGAAGTTTTAGGCTTAGAAGAACGCGGTCACGACTACTTTGTGCAAGTTACCGACGCGCGACCTGATACTGGCGGGCTTTCTGGCGCAACTCCGAGTGAAGCTGTCAGCTGGGGTAAAGTAGACCCTGAAGAGTTACCCAGTACAGTTGTTTGCTATACCGACAGTACGATCGCATTACCCATCATCACAGCTTATGTCATTAACCAGTGTAAACCTCGTTCATTAAAACGCTTATACGACCGCCGCGAGGAAATGTATAGTAAGTTGCAGCAAGACTATAGCAGAGGTCAGAAGTCAGGGATTTTAGGGTAGAGGGTAGAGGGTAGACTCAGAGAGTTATGAGTGTTGAGTTATGAGTTATGAGTTAAGAAAACTCAAAGTTCAAATTTCTTTTTTTAATTCAAAACTCAACACTCAAAATTCAAAACTCTATTACCCACACCCTTCACGACATCATAACTTGCTCCTCACTTGTGCCTGATTAACCGCTTAAATGCGCGATCGCCTGGCGAATCCATTCCTCAGCATTAGCGTTTTGCTGTAGAATCGCACTGTCACTCACCGCAGTAATTGCTTGAGAAACTTCACTAGCACTGTAACCCAACGCGAGGAGAGTCATTTGCACATCTTCAAAAATTGCAGGTGGAGGTCCTCCAGAAGTCGCATTAGCAAAACCTGCACTCGTGCGCCAATCAGCTAGCTTCTTTTTTAACTCCAAAGAAATGCGTTCTGCTGTTCTACCTCCGACACCTGGCGCTTGAATCAGTAACTGCGTGTTGCCACTCACAATAGCTTGCACTAAGTCAGGTAGATCTAATGTATCTAGTAGCGCGATCGCAAGTTGGGCGCCAATACCACTGACACTAATTAGCTGACGAAACAAATCGCGCTGCGTGGCTGAACCAAAACCATACAGTAAAGGCTGTTCTTCTCGCATTTGCAGATGCGTAAAAACTTGTACTGTTTCCCCAATAGCAGGTAATTCCTCGACAAAACGCGCCGGAATTTGCAAGTCATAACCTACCTGATTCACATCTAAAGTGAGAATGACACGATTGCTATTGCTTTTGTCTACACCAGCGATGACACCTTTGAGATAACTAATCATCCCAAGAACCCAAAATACTGTAAGCCTTCTAAAATACCACCCGCACACGCTGCTTGCGCTAGATAGCGATAGTCAACCGGATTAGCATTATGCCACTCTAAAAGTTCTGCACTCGCGTTTCCTACAATGACTCCGCGTTCTTGTCCACTAGAAAATAAAGCAATATCATTGCCAGAGTCACCACACACAACAGTTTGTTCGGGGCACATTTCCCATTGTTGACGCAGAAATTGCACTGCTAGCCCTTTATCGCTGTTGCGCGGCAAAATATCTAAATCTTGACCTGTGCTGTAGATCAGCTTGACATCTAACCCTCGGTTTTGCAACAAAGTTTCTAGTTGGGGAATCACTTCACCAGAAACGGATTGAGTTAAGAAAAAGCTGACTTTAAACGGACGCTGTTCTGAATCAGGTTGCGGAACTAAATCAGCAAAATGCGCACTAGCCGCTACAATCGAATCACGATTCCAGCCTTGAGCAATTTTTGTACTCCATCCAGACTCAGGAGTGTCGCTACCGTTGAGGTATATTTCAGTTCCCACTGAAGTAATCAAAGCATCAGGTTCAAGAAGAGTCTTTTCGCTTGTCAGTAGGCGGTATAGTTCTGGCGATCGCCCTGTAGCATAAACGATCTTTGTTCCGTATTCTTGGCGATGCTGACTCAATTTATCATTAAGTGTGGATAGGGCTTCGTCATCGCCTACGAGGGTGTTATCTAAGTCGGTTACGAATAAAAATGGTGACACAGCTTCTAGTTTCAAAATAAAGGTACATCGCGATGGGCTTACGACAATATTTGCAAATATCTAGCTGAACTTTATCCCCAAAGTTTGTAAGTTGGCTATTTTCATCTCAAGAAACTGATATCCAGGTACTCAAAACAAAATTAAGTTTAGAACCAATTCGTGCCGATTCGGTGACGTTATTGCAAACCTCCAACCACATCCTACATCTAGAATTTCAAACTTTACCCGAATCAGAGCCACCATCACCACTACAAATGCTTGATTATTAGGTGCGGCTACATCGTCAGCTTGAATGCGGGAGAAAACCTCCCGCAACGCTGCTATGTCAATACCGTTGTCCTATCCACCAAGTCATGATTTTTCTAAAGTACACCAGTATCTTTTATGACTGTGGATGAGTTAGTTCAGTGGTTACAACGACAGTTAAATAGTAACGAAAGTATCGGGGAGTAGAAAACTATTGCTAAATTCCCGAATGAGCTTGGATTTAGATGAAGGCTGAGATTTTTATATCCTTAGAGTATCCTAGGAGGGATATACAGTTTATGCAACTAGGATAATATAAGCGATCGCACATGATGTCATCATCCTATTTTCTGCTAGCCCCTCGCTCCTAGTTAATGAAGTTTTTTCAGCAACAGTTATCTTCGTGGTTGCCACAACTCGATCCTCAAGTTTGGATTCTTGGTTTTGGTCGTTTTTTATCGGAAATTGGTACAGGGTTTACACTGTTTTATGCCCCCATCTTTTTTGTGAATCAGGTGGGCTTTTCGGCTACTGCGGTAGGTTTTGCTCTAGGTAGTGCTTCGATTTCTGGTATTTTTGGGCGAATTTTGGGTGGTTCCTTGTCTGATTCTCCCAAGTGGGGACGCCGTCGCACTTTACTCCTTTCTGCGGCTGTTGCGGCGATCGCTTCTTTGGTCTTGGCAACAACGGTCACTTTCCCAGTTTTAATTCTTGGTAACTTGCTTTCTGGACTTGGACAAGGATTATATTGGCCTGCAACCGAGGCGGTTGTTGCTGATTTAACAACACCTGCAAACCGACGCGAAGCTTATGCACTGACCCGACTCGCAGACAATCTTGGGTTAGGTACAGGAATTATCCTTGGTGGTGCGCTAGTGAGTACCACTGGAGCATACCGCGCGTTATTTTTGCTCGACGCAACTTCGTTTATGGTGTTCTTTGTCGTTATTTATTTGGCCATCAAAGAAACTTATCAACCTCTAGCGAATACATCTGATTTATCTGCGAAAAGTAACTGGGCTATAGCACTTAGCGATCGCCGCCTTTTGGTTTATGTTCTGGTAAATATTATTTTCACGACTTATACGTCGCAACTCCACAGCACGTTACCGCTGTATTTGCGAAATTTCGTATCTTCTAACTCAACTCAAGGATTCACCGAATCGACCCTCAGTGCTTTATTCGCTTGCCACATGGCAGTTGCCATCCTGTTTCAATTACCCATCGCGCGTGTTTTAAAACGCTTTACCCATCCTTATGCGCTCATTGTTTCTGCTTTGATCTGGGCAGTGGCTTTTAGCTGTGTTTGGTTTACTGGCATCACTCCTGTAAATCAACTATTCTGGGCGATCGTTGCAATGGGTATCTTTGGTCTAGCGATCGTTTCTTATACTCCCTCTGCCGCTGCTTTGGTGACAGAACTCGCGCCTGAATCTCAACGCGGAGTTTACTTTTCTATGAGTTCTCTCTGCTGGGCTGTTGGCTATTTCATCGGTCCACCATTAGGCGGCTGGGCTTTAGATCAATCGCGTGTTTTTGTCTACAGCTATTGGCTCGGTTTGGCTGCTAGTGTTTTCCTTACAATCGCCATCCTGCACTATCTCAACCAACTTGTGTATAAAAGCTCTAAGAAAAAATTATTTTAGAGGTCTAGCTAGACGTTAATCAATCTCTCTGATATAATTTTCTTTATAATGAAATTCTGTTATAAAATTTTGAAAAAACTCAGATTTCTATTATTCAGCAAATAAATTATAGCACATACTCAAGAACTCTTACACCCATACCATGAAATTAACGACGGCGTTCTTGCAGCTTGCGATAAACGTCTTTGAGTTCAACTTTGTGATGCGCTAAAGCGACAAGCGCGTGATAAAACAAATCAGCGACTTCAGCCGCGATCGCCTCAGGGTCGTCATCTTTACAAGCCATGACAACTTCAGCGGTTTCCTCACCTAGCTTTTTCAAGATCTTGTTATCTCCGTTAGCTAAAAGCTTACAAGTATAAGAATCTTCCGTGGGATAATCGCGGCGATCGCAAATTACAGCAAAAAGCTGCGACAAAGTATCTGCAGGAGGAGCCACAACCTGCCCATCGATACGGTGGAAACAACTGCGTTCTCCAGTGTGACAAGCAACATCGCCGATTTGTTCAACGCTAACGAGCAAGGCATCGCTATCACAGTCATAACGCAGCGATCGCACTTTTTGAATATGACCTGAAGTTGCTCCTTTGTGCCACAGTTGACCACGAGAACGACTCCAAAACCAGGTTTCTCCAGTTTCCATCGTTCTATGTAGCGACTCGCGATTCATCCAAGCCATCATCAATATAGTGCCATCCAAATAATCTTGGACAATTGCAGGCACTAAACCTCGGTCATCGTAGCGAATTTTTTCTACAGGTATAGCTTCATTTAATATTTCTTTATCAACAGACATAAAAACTATCTTGTACAGGCAATATCTACCCGTTCAAGATATCATTTAATGTATGGGACAGGTCGGTAACATTGAATCATTAATTGCTTTCGCTAAAGCAAATAGCTTAGCCAGAAGAGGAAGCTTAAACAAGTACGCTCATAGTTCTAGCCGAGTGCATTCTCACAGCACTTAAAGCAACCTTATGGGCTTTTACACTATCACCATACCAATGAATCGCACAGTTATATGCAGCGCGATACAAGTCCTGAGTAGTTTCAGAAAAACCCCTACGGATTTCTAAAGGTAAGTCTTGATTTGTTTGATATAACATAATTTTATTTTCCGATATTCCGGATGGGAATACTTGATAACATAGGACTTTCAAATAACACGTACCACCGTCCAAAGATAGACGTTTAGACATCTCACTAAGGAGAGAATCTTGGTCAAGACCACGATTAAAACAACCAAATCAGAAGAAATTTTTGCAGCAGCGCAGAACTTAATGCCTGGGGGTGTCAGTTCACCAGTTCGAGCCTTTAAATCTGTTGGAGGGCAGCCGATAGTATTTGAACGGGTTAAAGGAGCTTACATTTGGGATGTTGATGGCAACCAGTATATCGATTATGTAGGCACTTGGGGACCTGCCATCTGCGGTCATGCCCATCCAGATGTGTTAGCAGCGTTACACGATGTATTAGAAAAAGGCACCAGTTTCGGAGCGCCCTGTGCGCTGGAAAATGTACTTGCCGAAATGGTCATTGATGCAGTTCCCAGCATTGAAATGGTAAGATTTGTTAACTCTGGCACTGAAGCCTGCATGGCAGTGCTGCGGTTAATGCGGGCTTTTACCGGACGTGACAAAGTTATCAAGTTTGAAGGCTGTTATCACGGTCACGCTGATATGTTTCTGGTCAAAGCTGGGTCTGGGGTTGCTACCTTAGGTTTACCTGATTCTCCAGGAGTGCCTAAATCAACGACTAGCAATACTTTAACAGCTCCTTACAATGACCTAGAAGCTGTCAAAGCCTTATTTGCCGAAAACCCTGATGACATTGCTGGCATTATTTTAGAGCCTGTTGTCGGCAATGCTGGTTTTATTACCCCAGATGCAGGTTTTCTGGAGGGTTTACGCGAACTAACTCAAGAGTACGGCGCATTACTTGTATTTGATGAGGTCATGACTGGCTTTCGGATTGCCTATGGTGGTGCCCAAGAAAGATTTAATGTGACTCCTGACTTGACGACTTTAGGTAAAATTATCGGTGGTGGTTTACCGGTAGGAGCATACGGCGGTCGTCGAGAGATTATGTCAATGATTGCGCCAGCAGGACCTGTATATCAAGCTGGAACGCTATCAGGAAATCCCCTGGCGATGACGGCAGGAATTAAAACTCTCGAACTGTTGCAAAAACCAGGAACATATCAGTACCTAGACCAAATCACCAAAAAACTAAGTGATGGCTTACTAGAAATTGCCAAAAAAACAGGTCATGCAGCCTGTGGCGGTCAAATTAGTGGGATGTTTGGCTTGTTCTTTACTGCTGGACCTGTTCATGATTATGAAGATGCCAAGCATTCAGATCTAGATAAGTTCAGCCGTTTTCACCGAGGAATGCTCGAACATGGTATTTATTTAGCACCATCTCAATTTGAGGCAGGATTTACTTCTGTCGCCCACACTGAAGAGGATATCAACAAGACATTGGCTGCTGCTGAAGAAGTGATGTCGAGTCTCTAAATACCAATAAAAAGGGGACTAATATTAGTCCCCTGATAAATCTATCTACTAAAGGATTGTTGCTACACAATCTAAACCATTTTCAAGTCAGCATATTTTGCTAATAGGTCGTCAGAGCTTAAGGTATCACCGGCTGCTTGGGGAGTCCACAAAACTTCAATTGCCAACAAGCGATCGCTAGGAACAGCACCAAGAACTCGTAATGCTTGACGCAGATCCTCTGCACTATTAATTTGCGGCATTTGGAAGTTACCTAAAGTTGCTGCTAGTAGCGTAACAACAATATATTCTCCAGGACCTTCGGTCATTAGACGAGTAGGGTTATCTTGATCAGCACCTGGTAAAACTCCTCTGGAATCTGTACCTCTAAGCTGATTGTTGACGTTAGAAAGTGTTTCTTCGCTAAACTTGCTTCGTTCGGCAAGAGATAGGCGATTAAATTCAGCTTCAGCTGCATTTAACCGTGCTTGACCATTTCTACTACCAGCGTACGCCCAGTATTCGGGATGGCGTAGTAATGCCAGGCTTGCTTCTTGTAATACTGCGGCGCGACCTGCGGGAGAATTTGTATCAGCAGTTTCTGCAATGCGGTTGAGATCTTCTTGCAACCCGCGTGCTTGGGCTAACAAGCCTACTTGTAACTCGGCAATCGAGACATTAGGATTGCTGTTGTATCCAGTATCATATCCTGACTCGCCACCACTACTAGCACGACGGAACGATTGCAGCAGGAAGTTAGCGATCGCAAAAAATATCAAGATTGAAAATATACTGCCGAAGCCGCCGATTCCAAAGAAAGGAAGTAAGAAGGGAAAACCAAATCCACCTCCTGGGTAAGGAGCATAGTATCCTCCACCACCTCCACCAGGGGGACTGTAAGGACGGCTAGGCGCTGGTCGATTGAATGAACCGCCGCCGATGCGACCTCCACTTCGTGCTGCCAAGGCTGCATCAGAGTGACCCAACGCTAAGGCTGCAACAAGCCCAAAGAGAAAAAGGGGTTTTACAAGCGGTTTCATGGCTGAAAGCAGTTTCTTGAGCATAGTATGTGCCTAAAAGACAATATCGGCTTTGCTATATCCTATAAAGATATTTTATGTTTATTCATAACACCAGCCGATAGCCTGAGACATAATCTGCAAAGTAGAGCAATGTATTCCTTCTTTGCTAAATTTATCTACACAAGCTACTCCCTTAATGTATCGCTTCTTTCATGCCTCTAGCAGCAACCTGAGGGTGGATTACCGGATATGAATACCGTACCTGCTCAAAGCAGAGGACGCAGAGGAGCAGAAGAAGAATACTGTTTTCTATATAACTCAAAACTCAAAACTCATCACTAGTCACTCCCCCCGCCACCCACAATTGTGACGACTTCTAGGCGATCGCCTCCTTTAACTTGAGTTTCTGACCAATACTGACGGTGGAGAATTTCACCATTGTACTCTACTGCAACTAAGCGAGGGTTATAGCCTAGTTGGTGCAGGACGTCTGGAAGTTGAGAATCAGCCGCACAGGTACGCGTTTCGCCGTTGACTTCCAATGTGATGCGATCAGACATACGACTGACTCAATTCTGGTTTATTGTTGCGAATATGGACACGAGTAAGTTGAGATATAAAATATTGAGTAACCAAGGTGGGTTGTTCAGCTTCCACGATCGCTCTCACGACTGCCACACGTTCAGCACCGGCGGAGATGACATCATTAATATTATTTACATCGATACCGCCAATGGCGAACCAAGGAACGGAGCTATGCTGGGCTGCGTAGCGTACATACTCTAATCCGGCGGCTGGCTTATCTGCTTTGGTTGGTGTTTCATAAACAGGACCTACACCAATATAATCAGCGCCGCCTTGAATTGCGCGTTGCATTTCTTCTGCATTTGTGGTAGAGCAACCGATGATTTTATGCGGTCCTAATAGCTGTCGCGCTACTTTGATAGGCAAATCTTGCTGTCCGAGATGGACGCCATCAGCTTCCACTGCTAAGGCAAGGTCTATGCGATCGTTGACCAGAAATAACGCACCATATTTGTGACACAATTGACATAGTTGCTGAGCATGTGCCAGGCGATCGCCATCTTTAGCATTTTTGTCTCGATATTGTACTAAAGTCAGTCCTCCCGCTAGGGCAGCTTCTACAACTGACAACAAGTCGTTTGCTGGAGAGGTGACGAGATACAACTGCGATCGCAAAAGTTGTTGATGACGTTCGTAACCGAGAAACTGGCTTTCTAGTATATAAACACGATACCGCATGTGCTTAAATACACTACCCATCTGCGGATGATAAAGCTTGCCATATTCTTCTAAAACTCGCAAAGCTTCTTCCACACGACAAAAGTTTGCTTGAAGCAAAGATTTTAAATCAGTGCGTTGTTGTTCTTGTGGATGTGTCAGTTGCGTGCCAGGATCGCTAGGTGTATCTCGCGCCGCACGTAATTCTGAGTTATGCCAAGTTGCGAGTTCTTGCCGTAGTTGTTTGCATTCACCGCTCAACTGGGCATTATTCAAACCAAAGCGACACCATTCTTCAATTATGCGCAATCCTTCACGGGCGCGGTCTAAATTTGCGTCCAAGATACGGCAAACGGCTGGTTGCACTTGTCCTCTTTGGTTATGTGATTCGACCATTGGAACAAACCCATTATTGTTTTCATCGTACCAGCCAGCATTCATATTTCAGCAATTTGAGTGTGATTTAACTTTATTGCAAAAAGAAGTGTTTAATGCCATTGATTTTCTGCGACATCGGCTGTATAAGAAGCAGCATAGATTAACGTCGAAGTCGCCGTTGTCATCACCCTTGACTTTGATATTCCCAAAGTGATGCGGAGGAGTGCCGTGAATTTAACCCACCTTGATACCTACCTTGAATTTGCTCCTTGTAGCAGTGTCAATACACTTATTTTGAGCATAGCTAATATTTCTTACCTCAGTTCCAATACAATTGCAGTTGGTTTAGCAAGTATCACTTTACTTGTTGCCAGTGATGTTGGTTTATCGTCAGAATTGCCACTATTACACTTAGCATCGCGTCCCAATCAGACATCGCCAGCGAAAGTGATATATGTCAACCCTAATATAGAAAATACTGCTCAAGCCGATGGTAGCGATCGCGCCCCATTTAAAACGATTACTCAAGCACTAAAGTTAGCTCCGCCGAACAGCGTTATTATGCTAGCAAGCGGTAAATACAGCGCCGAAACTGGAGAAACTTTTCCACTCCAGCTTAAATCAGGTGTAATGATTCAAGGCGATCCGCAAACTCGTGGCAGTAATATTATTATCCAAGGTGGCGGTGTGTTCCTCAGTCCTACGTTTGCACGGCAAAATGTGACGATTATAGGAGCAAACCAAGCTACGCTGACAGGTGTCACCATCACTAATTCTCATCCACGGGGTTATGGTTTGTGGATCGAGTCGAGTCATCCCACGATTATCAACAATACATTTACTCGTAGTACCCATGACGGTATTTCGGTAACGGGTAATAGTACACCCCTCATTCGCAGCAATTACTTTCATCAAAATGGGGCAAACGGTATTACTATCTATGGCATCTCTCGACCAGAAATCCGCGAGAATATCTTTGAAAAAACTGGATTTGGTATCAATGTTTCACAGAAAGCCGCGCCATTATTAGTTGGTAATCGCATTACACAAAATCGTGCGGGAGTAGTGGTACAAGCTCAAGCTCAACCAATCCTCAGAAATAATACAATTGAGAGCAACATTGAAGATGGTGTTGTAGCGATCGCTTCTAGTCAACCTGATTTGGGCACTGCTAGGCAACCAGGAGGCAACATATTTCGCCAAAATGGCGGTTACGATATTAATAGCAAGGCGGCGCGTCAGACAATTCCAGCGTTCGGTAATACTTTAGCTGCTAACGCTCGTACAGTTGGTAATCTTGATTTATCAGGTAAAGTTGATTTAGCGGCAATCCCTCAGACGCCACCGCGAGTAGTACAACTGAATACAACTGCGACAACAATTGCACCAGTAGTCACAACAACTCCGACAAATTCAATCGCGATTCCTGTACCACCAGCGAATACAAACAATCGCGCCAATCCTCCACAATTACCTCCAGCGTTAGGTTCGGATACTGCGATCGCCATTACTGTACCGCCACCGACAACTTCCGCAACTATCCTCCCGCCACCAGCAAATCCTAATCCTGGCACCATAAATGTCCCAGTGTTACAGTCTGCCCAAATTACCGAAGCAGATTTACTTCCTGTTCCTAGTGGCAACATTCCGATCGGAAACCCGCGTAATTTACCAAAAATAACATTACCAAGAACAGCGCCTGCGCCTGGTACTCCACCACTTCCACCTACTCGCGAATCAGCTTTGGGTTTGCGTTATCGAGTGATTGTAGAAGCTGAAAATAAGAGTAAGCAAGACTTGGTGCGATCGCTTGTTCCTGGAGCTTTTCGGATGTTTGCGAATGGTAAAGTTTTTATGCAGGTAGGAGCTTTTGGCGATCGCGCAAATGCTAACGAAGTTTTGCAGTTACTCAATAGTCGTGGTTTAAAAGGGACAGTAGAACAAATTTAGGGAGTTCTAAAAACTGGAAGTGTTTAGTGGCTAGTGACTAGTGGTTAGTTACTAGTCATTAAGCAAAAAGGCTTTGGTGATTGCATCTAAGTCTTGTTTAAGCTAAATAATTAGAAATACAAAAAGGCACTAGATCTTAAGAAGACATAATGCCAATAACCTGAAGCAAAACTATTAAGCTTTATTGTTTTAAGATATCAAGATTCTACTGCTTAAAAACAAAATTGAATTGGCGGAGAAAATCGATATTCTCAGGAGATAAAAGTTTTTGCATAGAAGGAGTATTGTTGAGGATGCTAATTTCTTCTTCACAGACTTGACGCAGAATTTGTAAACAGCGATCGCGTTGAGAACCTGGAGGTAAGTTTTTAACTAGAGACATTGCCATATTAAGTTTTGGAACAACGCTAGCTTTGGAATTAGCATACTTTTCTAATTCTTGAACTTCTTGTTTCAAAGAATCAGCCCGTTGGCGCTCGTTATAATACTGCTGCATCACAATTTCCTGCTTGGCAAATCGCGAAGCGATCGTATTTAATAATTCTGTCCGAGTAAAAGGCTTAGTTAAATAATCATCTGCTCCTAAATCCATTCCCCGCCGCATATCAGCGCGATCTGCATTTGCTGTTAGAAAAATGAAGGGAATTGTAGCTGTTATAGAATCTTGGCGTAATGCTGTCAGAACATCATATCCGTTAAGTTCTGGCATTCTTACATCACAAATAATTAAGTCAGGTAAATATTCCTGTGCCCACATTGCACCAAAAAAACCATTTTCTGCACCAACAACATGAAAATCTTCTGCTTCGAGCAACTCAATGATATTAGCTCTAACATCTGGCTCATCTTCAATAACTAAAATCTTTTTCATTTAACTTAATTCCTAAGAATTTAATGGTAGTGTTACCGTAAAGGTTGTTCCTCTATTTACTTCACTATCAACAGTAATTTGACCTCCATGTAAATCAACAGACTTTTTCACAATTGCTAAACCTAGACCAGTACCCGAAATGACACCTACATTACTAGCTCGATGAAAAGAATTAAATAGTTGCTCTTGGTCTAGTTTAGGAATTCCAATACCTTCATCTTGAATAACAAAAACTAGCTCGTCTTTTTGACAAATCAAGTCAAAACGAACAACACCTCCTTGTGGAGAATATTTAATAGCATTTGATAATAAATTTGTTAAGATGTGTCTTAATAACTTTTCATCCAAGTAAACTATTAAATTTTGATATTGAGCTTGAAAAATAATCTGATGTTCTGTAGTACTAATTTGCAATTCTTCTACTAAGCTGGAGCAAAACTGAATTATATCTAATGATTGTGGATTAAACTCTAATTTCCCTGCTTCAGCTTTGCCAATTAATAAAACATCATTCAACAAACTAGTCATGTGGTTAACAGCAGACTGAATTTTATGAATATGACTAAGCTTTTTATCCTCACTCCATTTATGACTGTAATATTCTAATAATTCTGCTGAAGAGAGAATTGTTGCTAATGGAGTACGAAATTCATGAGACGTCATGGTGACAAAGCGTGATTTGAGTTCGCTTAGTTCTCTCTCTTTTTTCAAAGCATTGAATGTGTCGCGCTCGATTCTTTTACGTTCTGTAATATCGTAAGCAATGCCAGTTGTGCCGATAATTTCGTTATTTTCGTTATGAATTGGTGTTTTGATAGTTTCAAACCAAATCTCACTACCATCTGGATTAACTGAAAATTCTTCAAAATATTTTCTTTTGCCAGTCGCTAAAACTTCGCGATCGTCATCAATACATTTTTGAGCCAAATCAGGGGGAAACAAGTCGTAATCTGTCTTACCAACAACCTCTTCTAATTTTTTATTAAATAACTTCAGTAAGGGTTCATTAACAGCAATATATCTACTTTCGTTATCTTTAAGCCAGGCACTACCAGGAATATTATTTAAAATTGCTTTTAGCTGGCGTTCTTGTTGCTGTAATAAATCTAAAAATAGCTTAGTTTCAGTAATATCACGAACAATCACCATTACTTCATTTTCTGCACTAACTACGATTCTAAATTCGTAGTACCGCAAAAGATTATCTACAAATGTTTGTGATTCAAAAACTTGAAGTTCTCCTGTTGCTAAAGCTTTTTCGATACATGCTATTGCGGGTAAAGCAATTTCTGCAGAAAGCACTTCACATAAATGCTTGCCAACAAAATTATTTTCAGGTATAACTCAACTTTCATTTTTTGCTGCTTTAAAGTTAACAAAGTATCCTTCCTTGTTGATCCGCAGTAGTAGATCTGGTAAGGCATTGATTAAGGCTCGGTTTGTTGCCACACTAGAACGTAAAGCTTCTTCTGCTTGTTTGCGTTGAATCAAAGAGCCTAATTGAATAGCTACTGTTGAGATGATTTCAACAAGTCGTTGATCCTCCTCATAAGCCTCAAACATGAAAAAGACGAGGATTGCTAATACTTCATTGCGGTTAATAATTGGAATACCTACTCCTGCTTTGAATCCAACTTCTCTAACAAGTTGACAGCGTTGACAAATTGTATCAGATACATTGGAAACATCCTGAATCCACTCTGGATGCCTTGATTCCCAGACACGCCCTGGAATACCGACTCCTAATGAAAAAGTAAATGTTTGACTTAACGTTCTAAATTTTTCTAATTCTGGGCTAACACCATACCAAGCAGGGCTATACTCTAAGACATGAGAATTTGTCTTAGGAATCCACGCCTCACCAAATTTCCAACTTGTGAAGTCGCACACCTTTTGTAAAGCAATTCCTAATGCTGAATGAAAGTCTGTAGCTTCACTAATTGCTTGTGTCATCCTTTGTAAAAAAAGGACTTCTTCTTCTGCACGCCGTAAATCTATGTTTTCTATTTTTAATTGCTGACTAGCTTGTTCAAGTTCAAGAATGCGTTCTTCTAGTGTTTGCTTGCCAATGTAATTGTTTTTATGTGTAGAGTCTAGCAAGTGAGAGTCATCGGGATAAATATGAGATGGGTGAGTTAAACTATCTTGTACTGCTAGTATATGCTCATCTAGCGACTGTTTATCTCTACCTACAACCATTGTGCTACCTCTGATTATGCCTTATGCTGCTTTGAAGCAAGGTGAACAAATATCTTAAAAAATTGATATCATCCGCTCAATCGTATTCTGTAAATGGGCTGGCTGTAATCCGAGAAAACTAGGAGATAAATTTCTTCTGGTTCAGAGAAATTGCTGATACTTGTTAAAAATGACAGCAGAAGAGCGATTAGTCATTAAAATGCGAGTGCGAATGAATTCACTACCAAATAAATTAAAGTCCACCAATTTAGAGTGTTGAGTTATGAGTTAAGAAAATTCAAAATGATTGCCTCCGGCACGCTTAGGCGAACAAAACTTAAAACTCAAAACTATGCTTGAGTAGCCCTGACTTCAGTTGAATGGTATCTATGATTCATACAGGAGGTCTACAAAAAAAGACAGGTTTTGACAACCTGCCTGAGCAATCGTATTTTAGTTTTTGAAACCTTGTTTGTTACTTATTACTCATAGCTGGTGCACGGAATGACAAAGTAGGAGCTTCTTGAGAAACAAGAGTAGGCACAGAATCACGCAACCTTTCAGTTAACTGAATTGTTGTAGCGTCGTAGACTTGAGTCAGGATCTTAGGATATAAACCAATTCCAATAATTGGCACTAACAAACAAGCAATGATAAACACTTCTCGTGGTTCTGCATCGATCAATGCTTCATGAGAAACCAACTCCTTATTTTCTGGTCCGTAGAAGATCTCGCGGAGCATTGATAGTAAGTAAATTGGCGTTAAAATTACACCAACTGCCATGAGAAAGACGATGATGATTTTAAACGTCGGGCTGTAGGCATCGCTATTAGCAAAGCCGACGAATACCATCAACTCTGCAACAAAACCACTCATTCCAGGTAAAGCTAAGGAAGCCATTGCACAAGTTGTCCACATAGCGAACATCTTCCGCATTTTCTGTCCAACACCACCCATCTCATCTAACATCAGAGTATGAGTGCGATCGTAGGTTGCTCCAACCAAGAAGAATAGACTTGCACCAATCATGCCGTGAGAAATCATTTGTAAGATTGCACCATTCAAGCCCAAGTCAGTAAATGAGGCAATACCAATGACAACAAATCCCATGTGGGAAATTGAAGAGTAAGCAATTTTCCGCTTGAGGTTACGCTGGGCAAAAGATGTTAGTGCAGCGTAGATAATGTTGACAACTCCCAGAATAACTAACACTGGAGCAAAATAAGCATGAGCATCGGGTAGCATTCCGGCATTCATCCGAATTAAAGCATAGCCGCCCATTTTCAGAAGAATTCCTGCCAGTAACATATGTACTGGCGCAGTTGCTTCACCGTGGGCATCTGGTAGCCAAGTGTGTAGCGGAAAAATGGGGAGTTTTACTGCGTAGGCAATCAAGAAAGCTGCATACACCCATAATTGAAAATTCAAGGCATAGTCTTTAGCAGCGATCGCCCGCATATCAAACGTCACAGTATTGCCATAGAATGCCATTGTCAGGGCAGCAACCAAAATAAACAGTGAACCACCCGCCGTGTACAAAATGAATTTTGTGGCTGCGTACTGCCGCTTTTTACCGCCCCAAATTGCCAGCAATAGATATACAGGGATCAGTTCGAGTTCCCATACCAGGAAAAACAGCAGCAAGTCCTGAACAGCAAATACTGCAATTTGACCGCCGTACATTGCCAACATCAAAAAGTAAAACAAGCGCGGCTTGAGAGTAACAGGCCAAGCCGCCAACATTGCGAGCGTTGTAATAAACCCAGTTAGAATGACTAAAGGCATTGACAAGCCGTCTACGCCTACAGACCAATTTAAATCTAGCTGCGGCACCCAGGGGTAACTTTCCACTAGCTGTAAATTGGGGTTAGTAAAATCGTACTGAGAATAAAACGTCCAAACAATCAGTGCAAAATCGATCAATCCCACGACTAGGGAGTACCAGCGTACTGTTTTACCATCTTTGTCTGGTAGGAAGGGAATCAACAGTGACGCGGCGATCGGCAACAAAATTATCGTCGTCAGCCAGGGAAAATTAGCGGTATTCATAGTTAACTAGGGAGTAGGGAGTAGGGAGTAGGAAGTAGGGAACTTAGGGTTTTAACTCTTTACTCGCCCCTCGCCCCTCACCCCTCACTCCTCATTACGTCACACCAAAAACAATCACCAAGCCTAACACAGCCCCAAATACAATCAGGGCATAGAATTGAGCGCGACCATTTTCTAGGTATTTCAATCCTTCACCGCTAATGAGTGTGAAGAAGCCTGTTAAGTTAACTGCACCATCTACAACACGGTAGTCAACTTCCATGACTTGTCGCGCTAAGCGGCGACTACCTAAAACAAAGAAGCGGTGGTAAATGTCATCAAAGTACCACTTGTTGAGGGAAAGTTCATAAAGTGGCTTGATTGAAGAAGCGATCGCAGCTGGATCAATCCTACCGAACAAATACATTAGGGACGCTAGGGTAATTCCAATCAAGGAAATGCCTACCGAACTGCCTGCCATGATGAAAAACTCTGTTTGATCGAACTCGGCAACTTTTTCCATCACTTCTGCTAGGGTTTCACTCGGAGGATAGATAAACTCCTCAAAGTAGTTAGCATAAGGCGTTCCCACTAAACCAATCAGGATAGAAGGAATTGCTAGAGCAATCAGTGGTAGCGTCATCGTCCACGGTGATTCGTGGGGATGTTCGTTATGTCCATGACCGTGAGAATCGTCAGATAAAGCTGCTAGTTCTCTTGTATCCATAGCCCCAGGACCAAAGTTAGGCGCAAGGGGAGAAGGACTCATTAATGTATTAGCTGCGGCAGATTTCAATTTCTGGCGAATTTCAGCTTGATGACCACGGAATTTGCCTTCAAACGTGGAAAAATACATCCGAAACATATAGAAAGCTGTGATTCCAGCAGTTGCCCAACCAACAAACCATAGCAAGGGATTTGCTGCAAAGGCAGAACCTAGGATTTCATCTTTAGACCAAAAACCGGCAAATGGTGGAATACCACTGATGGCTAACGTACCAATCAAGAAGGTAATTGCGGTAATTGGCATAAATTTCCGCAGTCCTCCCATCATCCGCATATCTTGTGCCAAGGCTGGATCGTGTCCTACGACTCCTTCCATGCCGTGAATGACAGAACCTGAACCAAGAAACAGCATTGCTTTGAAATAGGCGTGAGTCATGAGGTGGAATAACCCTGCGCTGTATGCACCAACACCCATTGCCATCACCATATATCCCAATTGGGAAATCGTGGAGTAGGCTAAGCCTTTTTTAATGTCGTTTTGTGTAATAGCGATCGTTGCCCCTAAAAACGCTGTAAAAGCGCCTGTGAAAGCAATGACATTCATCGCTGCGGGTATACCTTCAAAAACTGGGTACATCCGCGCAATTAAAAAGACTCCAGCTGCAACCATTGTGGCGGCGTGGATTAGTGCCGAGATTGGAGTTGGACCTTCCATTGCATCCGGCAGCCAAACGTGCAGTGGAAATTGAGCCGATTTAGCAACAGGACCTAAGAAAACCAAAATTGCGAATAATCCGGCAAGCAGACTACTCAGTGAACCTGTTTCTACTAGTATTTGCAGGCGATCGCCGATTGCCTCAAATTCAAAGCTACCAGTTGCCCAGTACAGCCCTAAAATGCCCAGTAATAAACCAAAGTCACCGACGCGGTTAGTGACAAAGGCTTTCTGACACGCATCTGCTGCTGCTTGGCGATCGTACCAAAAGCCTACAAGTAGGTACGAACACATACCTACCAGTTCCCAAAAAATGTAAATCTGCACAATGTTTGGGCTAACAACCAAGCCCAACATCGATGAGCTAAATAGACTCAGATATGCGTAAAAGCGTACATATCCTGGATCGTGAGCCATGTAGCCGTCGGTGTATACCATCACCAAAAAAGCCACTGTGGTGACAATCACCAACATCAGGGCTGTGAGGTGGTCAATGGTATAGCCCATTGTCAGGTGAAAGTTTCCTGCGGCTGCCCACTCTAGCGTGCGGATATAAGGCGCGTGTCCTTGAAATTGACTGACAAGCAATGCCACTGATAGAAACATTGCGGCACCTAGCAAGGAGACGACAAACACCGCATTTAATTGCCGCGCGCGGTTCGTCACCTGATTGAACGAGATTAACCCAAGACCGACCAGCATTGCCCCGACCAAAGGTAACACCGGAACGAGCCAGGCATACTGATAGATTGCTTCCATCACTGACGCCTATATAATTCTTTTCTATTGTGACCAAACTGTTAACAATTGTGACATAAGGGTTTTATCATAAAATAGCCCACTTGACTGAAATATCCGTGGGATTCTAAAAATAGCTATCAGTTTTGAGCAAAGCGACTGATGAGTGGTTGGTGAGTAGTAGTTAGTGAATAGTTATGAGTTTTGACTTCTGAATTGAGGAATTTTCTTAACTCTCTACTGTTTTATGCTTAACACTGATTCCGAGTAACTCCTAGTTTCCCCAGATCTTTTTGCTTAAGCTAAACGACACTCCCACTCAGAAGTAAAAGATGAGCTTGCGCCTGCAAGAGAACAAAGTTTATTTTCGTAGAGAAGTTGAATTTTCTCTAGTTCTGCACGCAGTTCTTCCCGCCCGCGTAAAGTGTCCCATCGTCGCTGAGGATGACCATCTTCGAGCAGGATTAAGGTTGGTAGTGTGGTGAGACGAAAGGAGTTAGCAAGTTTGAAGTTTTCGTCAGCGTTGATGCCAACAACTTTGATTCGATGACCACACTGAGATTGAAACTGTGATAGTAAAGGTTCGATGTTGCGGCACAGACCACACCAAGGTGCCCAAAAATGCACAAGAACAGGAATAGGAGATGCTAAAACTTCTTGAGTAAATGTCTGCTCATTAACCGACAACACCATAATTCCTCTAAGTAAATTTATCGAATTTTATTATTAAATTAGCTACTTGACCTGAGCAGTCGAAAAAGTATGTATTAAAAATTTGACAATAGTTGTCAAAGACAACTGACTAACTGCTAGTTTTTAGTAGCCGATTTGAACCATGCTACATCAATTTGGGATCAATTGGTAAGCTAAAATTTTCGATTTACACTTTATAGGTAGAATAGTGGGATCAATTGTTGCAAGGGTTTTGACAAATTCGCGCTCAAGCAAATAGCATTCTAAAATGCGCATGTTTAGCGATCGCTAGTAGTAAGCAAGATTCCTCATTAAGAAAGCTTACCTTACCAATTGACTTGACCAGTTGCTTGAATTAAAAGTGGATGAGACAACCACAGTAAGATGACAAAAACGGTAACACCTAGGTAAGCAGGTCGGAAAAATTCTTGAAGTTTAAGCGTTTGTTTGCCTTGGACAATCGCCAGAAAAGGAATTATGGATGTCCGATCTTTAACGCTAGTAAAAGCTTCTCCGTAACGATTTGTTAAGCGGCGATCGCCATGCCAGACTCCAAATAAATGATGCAAGACGAGTCCTACAGAAGTCACGAGTGTAAATGTTGTTCCCAACCACAAGGTATGGGCAACGCACCAAATAATTTGACCCACCATTTGCGGATGACGCGTAATCCGAATAATGCCAGTTTCATAAAGATGAACTTGGGGTTTCTGAATGGCGGCAATTTCTAGTAGATTGAACGTAGCTGGATAAAGGAATAAAAAAGAAATAGCTGACAACACCCAAACGACTGATTTTATCCCCAAAACCCCTTGGACTTGCCACAATTGCCAACCATCGTACCTGTGATTGATAAAGTAAATGATTAAGATAACCGCCAATGGCAAACTTACCAAAGCAAAGACAACGCGATAAAGTCGCGCACCAATGCGTTTTTCTGCCCAAGGTCGTAATGCAGCTAGACCACTGTGGGCGATCGCAAATCCGACTAAAAGACTCAGCATAATGAAATGACTGGGCGTCAACCAAGCGAAAATCATGTAAATAAAGTTGTGAGAAGAAAACTAGCGTGCAGTACAACCAATAGCACAAAGTATTCAACAGGATCGACTTAATCAGAATGAGTTGTGATAGTGTCAAATTCTAGATTAAGTCACCTTAACAAGCAGGCTATGAACCATCTAGGTATGACCGCTCCAGATTGGTTGCCTGAAGTCTCCTTTCATCTTCGTGGGTTTAGCAGTATGTCTGACCTTCCGTTTACTTTAGATCAGTTACGCATTCTCAAAGCGATCGCTGCCGAAGGGAGCTTCAAGCGTGCCGCTGATAGTCTCTACGTCTCGCAGCCTGCTGTGAGTCTCCAAGTACAAAACTTAGAGCGACAGTTGGATGTTCCTTTGTTCGACAGAGGAGGACGCCGAGCACAACTGACAGAAGCAGGTTATCTCCTCCTTAGCTATGGTGAGAAAATTCTCACGCTTTGCCAGGAAACCTGCCGCGCTATTGAAGACCTCCAAAACCTCCAAGGCGGTACGTTAATTGTTGGTGCCTCGCAAACGACAGGAACTTACCTTTTGCCACGGATGATTGGTTTGTTCCGAAAACAGTATCCTGATGTAGCAGTTCAGTTGCACGTTCATTCCACAAGGCGTACAGCTTGGAGTGTAGCTAACGGGCAAGTCGATCTTGCTATTATTGGCGGCGAAGTACCCAGTGAATTGCAAGACTCGCTAGAAATTATTCCTTATGCGGAAGATGAGCTAGCATTGATTTTACCAATGTCTCATCCCTTTGCGAAGCTAGACACAATCTACAAAGACGATCTTTACAAGCTACAATTTATTGCCCTTGACTCACAATCAACAATTCGTAAGGTAATAGACCAAGTACTAACGCGCTGTGATATTGATACGCGTCGTCTCAAAATTGAAATGGAACTCAATTCAATCGAAGCGATCAAAAATGCCGTGCAATCAGGGCTGGGTGCTGCCTTTGTTTCGATTACTGCGATCGCTAAAGAATTGCAAATGGGAGGGTTGCACTGTGCCAATATTGAAGGCGTTGTAGTCAAGCGGACATTGTCGGTTATTGTTAACCCAAACCGTTACCGCTCCAAAGCCGCAGAAGCCTTCATTAACGAAATCTTACCGCAATTTGCTAAGCCAGGCTGGAATAAGGATGTGTTGAAATCGCAACGACCAATCGTACCTGAGTTTGATGAAGAAGAAGTCACGCCAAGCTCAGCTGGAGGATAGTTGCATGATGGGGATTTGGCGTTAAAACAATTTTTAGCCCCAACTTGGATTCATGGAAGTCTTCTGCACCCGTTCTGGTTGTCCTCGTCCCCAAAATTTTTTTGCGGATTTAGACGATAGCGCCACGCTCAAAACGATTCAACAAAAATACTGCACAGCTTGCGGGATGCCGTTGATCTTAGTCGGACGCTATCTACCGTTAAAACTGGTTGGCAAAGGAGGTTTTGGCGCAGCATTTTTAGCTCGCGATCGCTATACTCCAGGAATGCGCCGCTGTGTTGTTAAGCAATTTCAGCCTTCTGGCAACTTAACTCAAACTCAGCTACAAATTGCCCATAAATTGTTTGAACGGGAAGCTGAAGTTCTAGAAGAATTGGGACAACACGACCAAATTCCTGATTTGTATGCTTTTTTTGAACTAACAGTTCCCAGTTTACAAGCAAACTCGCAAGACAAGTTTTTCTATTTGGTACAGGAATACATTGATGGCAAAAATTTAGAAGAGGAATTACAAGAAAAAGGCAAGTTTTCTACTAGCGAAGTGGTGGAATTATTGCAGGGAATTCTCCCTGTGTTGCAGTTTATTCACGAACGCGGTTCGATTCATCGCGACATCAAACCGTCTAATATCATGCGCCATCGCAATGGGCGGCTTTATTTGCTCGATTTTGGTGCGGTTAAACAAGTCACAACTGCAGTTCCCATCAAAGGCTCAACAGGAATTTATTCCCAAGGTTACGCGCCACCCGAACAAATGTCTGGCGGGGACGTTTACCCATCAACTGATTTGTATGCCTTAGCAGTGACTGCTGTCATGTTACTGACAGGTAAAGAACCGGCTGAATTGTTTGATGCTTACAACAATCGCTGGAACTGGCGATCGCACGTTAGTGTTCCATCAGCGATCGCTGACATTCTCGATCGAATGCTGTCAGTGACACCTAATCAACGCTTTCAGTTTGCCCAAGACGTATTAGCTGCGATCGCCTCAGCGACGGCACCACCTGTATCTCCGCCACCAGTTACGCCGCCTGCTAGTACCGCTAAGGCAGTATCTCAGTCAAATCAACCACTATCACGCCAAAGCGTATTTTCGACATTAGAGTTGCTCTCAGGTGCAGGATTTAGTGGATTTGAGGGGGGTTTAATTGGAATTGCTATCTACAACTTACTCAATTCGCTACCCATCACATTAGCTGTAACTACATTCATTTTGGGGATACTCATTTTTGCCCAGACGCGACGCTGGGTTAATGTTAAAGATTTATTAATTTTAATCGGTATTACGCTGGCAATCATTTTGTTTATTCCAGCATTGCAAGGTGGACAGACAGTTTCAAATATATTGCTTGTCGCCTTAGTCACAGGCGCAGCAGCGATCGCTTTTGCAGCAATATTTCGTTTAATATACAAACTGCTTTCTTTAATTTTTTAATCTGAGATGCCCTCCGACTAAAGTCAGGGCTACTCAAGCAAAGTGTACCTTCGTACACTAAGATATAAGACTTTTAACAATGAGTTCACCTCTGTAGACTTTGTCTATGCAGCAGCGAATTCATTGGCTAAGCTTTGAGCAATGCTGATGCCATTTTGAATTTTAGAGCTTAAATTTTGAATTAAGTTCAATTTGAGGATCGCCTGATCAAATCTTATGTCTCAAAAAAATGAAACCGCTGTTTTAGTGTTGGCTCTCTTCATTACACTTGCAGTAATAGGTGGTAGTTTGTGGTGGTTTGCCAATCGATCAGGTATTGATATTGACTTCAGTAGAATCACAACACCATCAGAAGATGATAATTCGCCGCCTATTGTATCTGACAGTACAAATTTTGCCTCAGTACAAAATGTTCCCAACGGATTGTTTAACTATGGTGGTAGTACAACTTGGGCACCGATTCGCTTAGCCGTTGACTCTGCAATTCAAGCAGCACGACCAGAATTTCGCTTGCGTTATGTTAACCCAACAAGCGATACACCAGGTTCAGCAAGTGGCATTCGGATGCTTATTGACGGTACAATTGCCTTCTCACAGTCTTCTAGACCACTGCTCGATCAAGAAATTGCACGTGCCCAACAACGCGGATTTGGTTTGCAACAAATTCCAGTGGCAATTGATGGATTAGCGATCGCTGTTAACCCTAATTTGGATATTCCAGGACTCACTATCGAACAACTTCGCGCAATCTACAGTGGCAAAGTTGCCAATTGGAATCAAGTAGGCGGTCCTAATTTACCAATAGTACCTTTTTCGCGGCAGGTCAGCGATGGTGGCACTGTTGAATTTTTTGTTCAAGATATCTTGGCACAATCGTTTGGCTCAAATGTAGAATTTGTTCCTGACACGACTCAAGCATTACGCAGATTAGCGGTGACTCCTGGTGGTATTTATTATGCCTCTGCACCAGAAGTTGTCCCGCAGTGTACTATCAAATCTCTACCTATAGGGCGTGGGTCAGGTGAATTTATTCCACCCTACCAAGAACCCTTTGTTCCTTTATCTCAGTGCCCAAAGTCACGTAATAGCCTCAATCTTGAAGCTTTTCAAACTGGTCAGTATCCAATCACGCGTAACTTGTTTGTCATCATCAAGCAAAACGGTCAAAGTGACGAGCAAGCCGGAGATGCTTATGCTAATTTTCTTTTAACAACGCAAGGACAAGAACTCATCGAGCAAACTGGTTTTGTCAGAATTCGCTGACATAGAGGCTATGTAGGACGTTTATCCACAGAGGCATGTTACCTCTTAGCGATATTGACTGAATCTGCTGGTAAACAAATCAAATTATCTCCCTGAGTAATTAACAAACCTCGCTGACGTAATTTACCCATCAGGCGAGTCACAGTGACTCGTGTAGAACCAATTGCACTGCCAATTTGAGCATGGGTAAGCGGAAATGGTAAGCAATAACCACGAAGTAATTCGGGATCTTCTGGGCTGAAGGAAGGTTCACCATACTCTTCAACTAACAGTGTAAGAAATCCGAGCAAGCGATCAATTGTTCGCCTTTGCCCCAAAGCACTCAGCCACAATAATTTTCGTTGATGTTGGTAACGAAAGGCATCGAGAACTTCACGCCGGAAATGTGGCCAATTATCTAAATCGTGCCAATACATCCAAACTACAGAAGTTTGATCGACATGAGCGTATGCTTGAAGTGTAAACGGCGATTGAGCAACAATTTCAAAGGGCTGTCCAGCACCAACAAAGCCTAAGAAAGCTTCTTCGGGGGTGCGGTTAACTCTGCGGGAGGTAAGCTGACTGGCGGTGGCACTAACCTGGGCAGTACCCACAAGTCTAATCGCACCACGTTGTACTAAGTACAGTAGCCCTGGTCTTGCAGGAATTCGCTCATCTTTATTAAAAGAGCGAACTCGGTAGTGTTCTTGCGCCCAGTCAAGAATTCGTTGCCAAGTTAAAAACGGTCTTGGTGTTTCTGGAAATGTTGGGGACTGCATAGATGGAGAATGCATAAGTCGAAGCATTTGGCTTTTAGCCGAAAACGTTACAACAAGATGCAGCCGTTACTGATATGTTAACGCTCTCAAGAGCACCTAACAGACCAGTGTAATTATCGGCTACTAGTTAGCTTAACTCTACATTTGTTTTATAGGTCTTACAAAACAATCCTAGTATTAGATGTTACTTAATATTTACTAACTTTTGCAGTTTTTTTCTTTTGGCGATCGCGTAGTTCAATATTAAAACAACATAAAGTTTGGCAAAATTGAAACAATGTCAACACAAGAAATGTCAGCACATACAGTGATACACATTGCCAGGACTATCCACCCTCGATCCTTATTTCGTCAGTGATCTTCGTCACATTTTTAGGTCTTTTTTATCACATGACAATATCAGTAAAATTTTAGTATCGAATGAAACTGATTTGGATAGAAGTGATGGTTGAACAAAGCTGAATGTCTGCACTAGCGACGAGAAAAAATGTGTTTGAAATCATAAAATGATTGTGGTTGAATTTTGAACTAAAATTTACGCGTGGAATCAATTGTTATCTCCTAACTACTGCACAATTAAACACGTATTATTGCAGCAACTGCAAATAGCTCTCGATTTATACTTGCTGAATCAAAAGTTGTACGCAAAACCAAAAATTAATCTTTCCTGGAACTTAAAAAATAATCAAATTACTTATATCTGGGCGATCGCGTTGCAGTTAAGCGCAGTACAAAAGCTTCCGGCAATGCAAATTGCGACGACTATGATGCACTTGATCGACACTACAGCAATTTCTCAGACCATACCACCAACAAAGTTATCTACAGAAAATGCTGTTAGCTCAACCTCGATCGTAACTCATGTAGCACCACCAGGTTTAATTTATTTAGAATTAACAGATCTCACTGTTGGCAGTTGGCTACAGTACTTCACTATTAACCCTCCAAGAATAGAACAATATTGCTCGCAAAAAGGCAGTGGTGCTTCGCTGTCATTTACTCTTCAGTATACCCATGCTCGTTGTTGCTCAGTTCTACAGCTAGCTGCACAAGAGGGATTAATTACACTCCGATCGCAAGTAGAGTCTGCCGAAAATATTTTTCCTGTTGTTTCAGAACAGACACCAATTTCTTTTCTTGATTCTCAACAACGCCTTCTTTGTTGTCACTCAACTGAGCAAGCTTTAATCAAGCAATTACTAGTACTATTTGATAACTTATACTATCCCCGCACCGAGTCAAAAGCACAGTGGGAAAAAATAACACTAAATTTGTGTCAATCTTGGCAAAACTTCTATACTCACTGTCGGATCTGGGGTGAAGTCAAACAAAATAATCTACTTCTAGCACGGGCGCGATTGGGTTTAACGTCATTAACTCAAAGTCTTCTAGCTGTATTCCTAAACGATAAGTTAGGTGTTTACGCACCAACCGAACTATAAGGCAGAATTCGTAGGGATCAGAACATATTGCCAGAGACTGGAAATCTTAAACGCTAATTACATAAACTTTCTCTTCTTCTGGTATGACATTGGTAACTTCTACCTTTAGATAGAAAATTTTGCGCAAAGCAGTGACAAATAGATAGAGTTCATATAATATTGCAAGTGTGTGAGGAGCGAACCAGTCAGGGTACCGAGACGAAACACGGCCAGTCGTCGGTACTCTTTCTGTGTTTGAGGGTGAGACGTAGATAAAAGGTTTTACTTAAGCAAAATAAATTCTTCAATTGCTGCTGCTGCACCATCTTCTTCAACACTCGGCGCTACCCAGTGGGCAATATTTTTAACTGCTGTCGGTGCATTACCCATTGCAACGCCAACACCAGCGTATGCAAGCATCTCTACATCATTGAAATTATCACCAATTGTCATGACATTTGCAGCTTGGATACCTAAGCATTCTTCTGCTAAGTAACGTACGGCTGCTGCTTTGTTTACTAGAGGATTGGTTGCTTCAAAAAAAGTCGCAACGGATTTTGTCATGTACAGTTCAGCAGGCGTGTAGCGCTGCCGCAAGCTTCCTAAAAGACGATCGATCAAGACAACATCATCACTGAGTGCAAGCACTTTTGTTGGTTCATCTGCAAGAACTTGACGCAAGTCACCAACAGCGATTGGTTCAATCCCAGAACGTTCTGAGTAGAGTTGAGTTTCTGATGTGAGTTCGCGCACATAGAGGCGATCGTTGATATAAAAGTGAACTGATAATAGCGATCGCAGTTGGGGTTGTTCAAAGTAATCTAACAACTGGTACGCTGTTGCTTTCGCTACAGGTAAATGACGGTGAATTTTTTGCGTGTGGGGATCTTGAATCCAGGCTCCTTGGTAAGCTAGTAATGGCATTGTCGAGCCAATATCTTGATGAAAGCGTAAAGCAGAGCAATACATTCGACCTGTAGCTAGTGCAACTTCAATGCCCTGGACTTTTGCTGCTTGGATCGCCTGACGTACAGCAGGGCGAATTGTGTTTGATTCTCCGGCGATCGTGCCATCAATATCGAGTACAAGTAGTTTAATTGAAGTCTTAAAGAGTTTTGAGTTTTGAGTTTTGAGTTTTGAATTAGTCATTGGTAATGGGGTTGGAATAAAGTATAAATAAACTTCACTTATGCTTGATACGTCTGGCAATACGTATTTTGGCAAAATACGATTTATCTTGTTATGCAAACGGTTAATAAACAATTATTCTGACATTTTTTACGCCCAAATTTTAAACCAATAAGGCAAAAATGTGTGGATTAGTTGTAGTAGGAAATACTTAATGTTGGCGTTTTCAATATCACAAAATCAGCTTAAAAGTAGATTCAAAAAATAGTAGAGATAGATACACTGAAGCAATTGCTTTTGGTATAGGAATAAATTAATATGCTGGGGATTGAGCGTTTTGGGATGCAAACAGCAGCCCACGCAGATTCAGCGTTTCAGGGAGTATCAGTTGAGCCTTTAGTAACAACGCCTCCTGCTGCAGAATGTGAAATATGTGTTGTTGTACCAGTACGAGATGAAGCTGAACACTTAGTAGCTACACTCAATGCCTTAGCACATCAAATCGATCTACAAGGAAAACCACTACACTACAGCCGTTACGAGATTATTCTGCTTGCAAATAACTGCTGTGATGACTCTGCAGCGATCGCTCGCAAATTTGCCCAGCAACATTCATCGTTAGCACTGCACGTAGTAGAAATGACCTTATCCAAGCCCGAAGCTTATATTGGTAAAGTACGACGTATATTGATGCACGAAGCATATCGTCGCTTGATGGGTATCGGACGCAAGCGCGGTATCATTGCTTCAACCGATGGCGATACTCGCGTAGCACCGACTTGGATTGCTGCAACTATACAAGAAATAACTCATGGTGCGGATGCAGTCGGTGGGAGAATTATCACAGACCGTGCAGAACGCAGTCATTTAGAACCCTATGCGCGATTGTGTCACTTGCGTGAGGTAGGCTATCGCTATTTACTAAGCGAACTCGAAACATATCTCGATCCTGAACCGTGCGAATGTTGGCCTCGGCATTATCAGCACTATGGTGCAAGTTTAGCCGTTACAGCGCAAATGTATGCTCGTGTAGGCGGTATGCCTGCGGTACGTACGCCGGAAGATGTCGCTTTTTATCAAGCACTGGTACGTGTAGATGCGAGGTTTCGTCATAGTCCAGCTGTGAAAGTGATTACCTCAGCACGACAAACAGGACGCGCCAACAATGGCTTAGCAAATCAGTTGCGTGAATGGGCAGTGATGGGACACCAGCATCAGCCGTTTATTGTAGAATCGGCAGCAATCAGCGAGCAACGGTTGCAAGCACGTCGTAAGTTACGGATGCTATGGATGCGATCGCGTATTCATCAACAATTAAACAACTATGAAATTGCACAATGTGCGCATGAATGGAAAGTTTCCCTTTCTTGGTTAACCGAAGAACTATCCCAGTCACCTACTTTTGGTTTATTGCTAGAACGAACCAAAGAAAAAACAGTTGAATTAGAAAGAGATGCTTACCAAGAAATTTCTCAGGCGATCGCCGATCTCCGATTGCGTTTAAGCAGTTTACGTCAAGCAGCAACTCATTTAAATTCGCTCGAACAAGTCAAGCCGATATTGATCTTCCCGCCGTCCTCGCAAATGCCGCAAGTGCGAATCAGTTAGTTCCATAAACGAGTCATGAACTTCATCGCCCCATAAAGGGTAATCTTCTGCATATAGTGTCCAATGGACGAGAAGCAGATGCCCTCCTGATTCTAGATGCTCTAGGAGCAATTTTTGCGTTTTTCTTAAATCCTCCCAAGATAAGTAATAACCAACTTCAGAAACTAAGGTCAAATCGAAATTCTGCGGCGGATAATCGCCAGGAACCTGCATTAATTGAAACTCAACGTGGGATAAGTGCTGACAGCGTTTAATCGCTCGATTCAAGGCAATTTCCGATGCATCAATTGATAAGAGGGAATCGCAGCGTTCGGCTAAACGCGAGGTGAGGACACCAATTGAACAACCAATTTCGAGTGCACAGCGATAGCGTTGTCTAGGTAGTACAGCTAAGGTATTTGCATACTTATGCGCTTCGTACTCACTTGTTTCAAATTGCCACGGATCTTCATCAGCAGTGTAGAGATCGTTAAAGTATTGAGGTTGCAGTGAGTTCATGTGTGGCTTTGGTTGATTCATTGCGTCTGCTCCAAGTAAAGCTCCCAAGAATGGGCAAAGTGGGCTAGCATTTGAGGTGTCAAACGAAAACCTTCAGGGTCGTCGTCAATTAAATCTGTTGTTTGCGAACGATATGCTGCGATCGCCTGTTGTTTTAAATCGATAACTGTACTAATATCCAACCGCCACAGCTCAACATTTACAAGTAGTGTTGCATCTTTGCGTTGCAAGGGGTCCCAATCCCAAATCAAATATTCAATTTGGCGCACAGACAAATTTGCAGTATGAATTGCGGCTGTCAGTAGTTCCCAAGTCGCACGGTGATCGGGGTGTGGATCGTACCGCCAAGGTAAAAAGAGCGCTCGGAAATTACGGCTTGATAAATAGTCGCGTAAGCAAGCCACAGCCGGCTCAAAATCTGAGGTATTTTTATGAGGAACAGCGCCATCTTGGAGGCGGAAAAATGTGACTGCATTAACACCAAGTATCGAAAGTGCTGTGCGAGTTTCACTTTCACGTAAGTCTCTTAAAGCTGGTGCTGGGTAGCGACGTGAGTTGGGATGCGATTGAGTCCCATCACTGATTACAAGTACCTCTACGGGGATACTAAGCTGCTGTAATAAAGCGATCGCACCACCACAACCGAGCGATTCATCATCAGGGTGCGGCGCGACAATGAGTGTAGAACCAAAATCAGCGATCGCCTTTGCTGGACGTAGTGGTATTTGTTCTGGGTTCGCTAATAATAGTTGCGGCACGATTGAAGTCATAGCGTCCATAGCGAACTTGCGGTTTCACTAGATAGCGCATATTGCCCGATATTAGCGATCGCTGCATCAAACGCAGGTTGGCGCAGGTACAAAGTCAAGTCACGGATGACGCGTTCTATTGGTTGTGGTGGCAGTAATCCGCGAGTACCAACACAGCGTTCGCATAGTTGAATGACATTCATACAGATTTGCTCAATCGCAGTGCGTACCATATTGCCATAGGCAACAATTGTGCTTGCTTGGGGATGCTCATCAGCAGCATAACCACCAAAGACAGGTGCGTATTCATCCATTAAAGTTGCAGCACCGCGTAACCAAAGATGACCACTTTCGATAGCGATCGCCATTTGTCCTAGGCGTTCTTCTTGGTAAGGATCTTGAGTCCGATTGAGTGAGTGTAGGTATTCCCGCGTCAAATTAAATAAAGCTTCAGCACCACCAAGTTGCACCGCAGCAAAACGAATCACACCTCCTGTTAACCACGGTTGACGGAAGTAATCGCCAGGATTGCCAATGACGTAGAGTGGATCGAGTTCCACACCTGTAAAATCTACTTTATAACTAGCCGATGCGCGCATTCCTGAAGGTTGCCACCAAGAAGGATCGACAATTGTCTGAACTTCATCCATTGGCACAATACACATTTGCCAACTACCATCTGGTAGTACTCCATTCACAAACGGACGTTCGACAAAACCACAACCCGAAGCAAAGGTTTTAGAACCTTCCAACCGACAATTGCCATTGTCTAAAGGAATGACTTTGACACCATCAGCGGCTTCAGCATTCCAAACACCAAAGATTTTATGGCGATCGCGTGCGGCTACAGCAAAGCTTTCAATTTGTTTTGGAGTTCCAAATGTGTTAATCAGTTGTAGTGCATTAACGTGACCTTCATAAACGCGACCAACAGATAAATTACCACGACCTAGTTGTTTAAGTAGCAGCAACAATGGTAACGTTCCACCCGCTTGTGTACCTAAGCCTAATCCGCCCAATTCGCGAGGTAGCGGCGCGGTTAATAACCCCGCTTGCGCAATCAGTTCAAATTCTTTCGCGGGGAAGGCTCCGTGACAATCTACCGCAGCAGCATTACTGAACGCAAAATCAGCAATATCTACAACCCGCGATAATATTTCTGTAATTGCTGGTTCGTGCCAACTATCAGGAATAACGCTGGGTGAAAGTTGTGTAATAATATTGTCCTCCTTCAAGTCTTCTGTGTAAACCCACCTACGATTGCACAACCAAAGGCTTTTTGGTATTTATTATCACTGTCTCACTACAACTTATGTTCATTCCTGGGGTAGAGCTTGTATGAAGAGGGGTGAGCTGGGCGAATAAATTCGCTGGCTAAATAAACAAAGTCCACGAAGGTGGACTTACTAGTAAAAGTCTCATTTCAGTGTACGAAGGTACACTTTGCTTGAGTAGCCCTGACTTTAGTTGGAGGGCATCTGTGATTCATGCAGGAGGTTTACGGAGTTACTGGTGTAGTTGGTGGAGAAGGTTGTGCTGGTGGTACTGGAGTAACGGGTTCTGGAGACGTTTGAATCGCAGGCGTTTGGCTTTCTGGGATGAATGTTGGGGAAAGGTTTCCTAAAGGATCGCTAGCATCGATACAACTATCCATTGCTTGAACAGGCGTAAAATTAATTTCACTGCGTAAACCAACAACACACTCAGCAAAACGTACTGGTAACAAGCTGCGACCGCAATAGTCTAAAACATTAGCAGGTTGTTCTTGACTAGTCTGACTAATTCCGACAACACAGGTGGCTAACTCATCTTGACTTCGTACCTGTCTACACGTCGCCAAAGCATCAGCTGCAGCAATTTCTGTGCGTTGATCAATGCTTACAACACAGCTAGATAGCTCCCGAGGATTGAGTGCTGTGGCACAAGCATTAGCTGCTGCGACATCGGTAATACCAACACTTAGGAGGCGGGCAGTACAAACGCGAAAACTATTGCGGTAAGAAGTCGTAATTGTTGCAGCAACACTAGGAACACTAGTCAGTGCGAGTACTGCGATCGCGAGTGGGGTAGTAGCGATTTGGATGTGCTTTCTTCTTGCCATATCACCTTTACTTAATTCAGTATTCTACAGCGATAAAACTTTATTTTCCGCTATGTTACAGTCTGCAGCGGCATTTGATCGAGTTGAATTTACTCCAAACTTTGCCAATATGATTATTACAGATTTATAATGGTCAATTTGGGAGAAGTTTGACAAGGTAGTAAAGAGGAACCCATGTCCCGATACAGAGGACCACGATTAAGAGTTGTACGTCGTTTAGGAGAGTTACCAGGATTAACTCGTAAAAGCGCCCGTCGTTCATATCCACCAGGACAGCATGGACAGAATCGCAAGAAACGTTCTGAATATGCTGTTCGTCTAGAAGAGAAGCAGAAGCTTCGTTTTAATTACGGTTTAACAGAAAAACAGTTGCTACGCTACGTCCGCCGCGCCAGAAGAGTGACTGGTTCAACCGGACAAGTGCTTTTACAACTATTAGAAATGCGGCTTGATAACACTATTTTCCGCATGGGAATGGCTCCTACAATTCCTGCTGCGAGACAACTGGTGAATCACGGTCATATTACAGTCAAGGGTCGAGTTGTCGATATTGCAAGCTATCAATGTCGTCCAGGCGACGAGATTAAAGTTAGAGATCGCGAAGCTTCACGTAAGTTAGTAGAAGCTAACCTACAATATCCAGGACTAGCAAACCTTCCTAGCCATTTGGAGTTTGACAAAAATAAACTCGAAGGTAAAGTTAACAGCTTAGTTGAGCGTGAGTGGGTGGCGTTACAAGTTAACGAACTGTTGGTCGTTGAGTACTACTCACGTCAAGCATAAAAATTTTGGATTTTGGATTTTGGATTATCAACCTAGCGACTAAAGTCGCGGCTTAAAAGCAAAGTCCACCTTCGTGGACTTAAAGGTAGGTTTTGTCTGATTAGCTGCGGTTTCAACCGCTGAGATAATCCCAGCAAATCCAAAATCTGAAATTGAGTTAACCTCCAATTTGAGACATTGTACGGCTGTAAGTGCCAGTCGTTCCTGATTCACGTTGCTTGAAGTTAATTTCTGGTTTAATCGCTAAAAGTTGGCGTACTTCTTTGCGCAACTGTGCTATTTCTGTGCCAGTGCGTAGGGGTGTTTTAAGGTCGATTTGATTGCCTTCGTTGAGCAAGCAGGGACGTAACCAACCATCAGCAGAAAGCCGCATCCGGTTGCAGCGATCGCAAAAACATTCTGACATCTGACTAATAAATCCTAATGTTCCTTTAGCGCCAGGAATCTGAAAAACGTCTGCTGGACCATTACCACGCACTTGTGATTCCGTCAAGCCAAAAGAATCGCGAATTTGTTGGCGGAGTTCTTCAGAAGCAATCCAACCGCGATCGCCAAAAAGTTGAGAATTGCCAATTGGCATAAATTCAATGAAGCGGACGTGCCATTGACGGTCAATAGTCAAAGCAGCCAGATCGAGAACTTCGCGATCGTTGACACCAGGAATGACAACGACATTCAGCTTTAAAGGATTAAAACCAACTTGATACGCACTTTGAATACCTTGCCAGACTTGTTGCCAGCGCGAACGACCGCGATTGCCAATAATTTGGTCGAAAGTGTCGGGATCGAGGGAATCTAAACTAATATTAATCCGCCGCAGTCCAGCATCGTAGAGAGCTTGTGCCATGCTTGCGAGTAAAAACCCGTTAGTTGTCATAGCAAGGTCTTGGGTTTGAGGAAAAGCAGCGATCGCGCGGACAATTTCGATCACACCTGGGCGTAGTAACGGTTCTCCACCTGTTAATCGAAACCGCGTAAATCCGACGGGAATAAATACTTCTTGAATCAAAGTAAGTAGTTCCTCGTCAGTTAAGAGCTGTTGCCGCAAAACATAATCTAATTCAGCACCCTCCGGCATACAGTATTGACACCGGAAGTTACAGCGGTCGATTAAGCTGATCCGGAGGTAGTCTACTGCATTCATAGTGGTTAGTGGCTAGTTGATAGTGGGAGTGTGAAAGAGTTGTCGAGTAGGAGTGTGGGAGTGTAGGTAATAGAGTTTTGAATTTTGAGTTTTGAATTTTGAGTTTTCTTAACTCATAACTCAACACTCAACATTCATAACTCTCTTAGTCTTCCCGCCTACTCTACTACCCAACTACCCTCTGCATCGCTGTTCTCTCCATCAGTTTCCTCAGATCTTATCCGCCTGACTCCTAATTCTTATTCTGAACGATCTCCAATTTCTATGGCAGGTACAGGTGTCAATTGTGGTTTAGAGGGAAGAAAATTGCGGAGAATTTTGAAAACTGATTGACTGCGGGGTTCGTGGACAAAAACGAGCGGAAATAGTGCGAGTAAGCGGACTAAAACTGAAAGTGCAAATAACCCAGGTAAGCCACCAATGACAGACAACTGCGCCAGAAAGCCACCAGTGGTTGTGCCAAAAGCACCACAAACTCCAGATATTGCTGCTGCGATCGCAAAATATTTAGAAGGATGTTCAACAGGGGCAACTTCCATCTGAATATTGTTGCTACACAAATCAATTGCTGCCCAAGTTCCACCGCTGAATATATGAATTAAGGGCAACCACAGCCAGCGCGAAAGCGAGTCAGCACTAGCCCCTAGCCAGAATATTGGTGTAATTGCAGCTAAAATTCCTACCAGAAGTAACAGTGGACGATTGCCTACGCGATCCGCCATCTTGCCCCACAATAGCAGCATGACAAGATTCGCTCCAGCCGTCAAACTTGTGTAGGTTGTTACCCAACTTAAATTGAGATGTAAATTATCTAACAGATACAAATTAAAAAATGGTGCGCTTAAGTTAACTGCAAATGTCCATAAGCCAAAGTAAAGTAAAAACTTTAAAAAGTTAGTGTCCTGAAAAATACTAGGCTGTAAACGGGCACTCTCATCAACGACATTCAAAGTTTCTGCAGTTCTTGCCTTAGCTCGATAAGAAGCAGCGTCTCTAGGCTGTAACGGGTTTACATCTGCCATAAAAAACTGGCATCCCAAACTAATTAACCCAGCAACAACACCTAGCAACAGTACGACACCGTATCCTTGAATACTACTATTAGGCCATGCTGAAACTGCGAAACCAAAGATTGGTATACTCAACAAAGTTGTGAGGCTGCTGGCACTATTGCGTAAGCCAAAATAGCGCCCTCGGAGGCGATGGGGAACTAATGCTGCCATCCAACTTACCCAGCAAGAACTACCAAGAGCATTGAGGATGTGCGTCACTAAGATCATCCCCAGTGTCCAACTCACAAGTTGATGTAAATTACTTCCTGACCAGCAGACCCAACCAATCCCTACCACTAAAATCAACCAAAGTAGCCGAGATACGCCAAAAATAGCCAAGCAATAGTTGTGGCGACTCGTAGTTCTGTCTGCAAAGTAAGCGCCTAGAGGCTGTAGTAAATTCACTACCATGGGAATTGATGAAAGCATCCCAATCTCTACAGAACTTGCTCCGAGTTGTAATAAAAAATTGGTGAGCAAGACGCCACTAGTAATACTAGAGAAAATCGCTGCAAAGATACCATCAATTGTTGATGCTCTGAGACTGGTACGAATTTCTTGCGGCGAAATTTTAGGCGGTAGTTCGCTTGGTAGTACCGTTAATGAGTGATGGTGTTCTCTATCTATGGTGGGAGGAGAGATGATTTCCACTAGGCATTATCCAAGTTTGAGTTCAACTTTGGGGTTAGCTAACTATGCAACGAAGGCAGTGTAGCAAGATACGTTTCTCAATCTATTGAAACAAAAAATAAAGATAATATTCTCTCTGTCGCTGGTTACAATTCTAAATTTGAGGAGTGATGAGTGGCGCTTTGACTAGAGAAAAACAAGCTTTCAGGGGTTAACACACCTTAAAATTACCTCTAATCTACTTAGTCTTTCTTAACCAAAAATGCTCTTTCGTTCCGGATATACTTTGCCAGTTTTTGCTTGTGCGGCGGCGATCGCCGCTTTGCATTGGCTACACAAAAAGCAAGTCATGAGGTCGGTTGACGTTAATCTTATTTATCCCGCAGAAATTGTAGAAATTCCGATTGAGCAAGTTTCAGGTGTCTATCAAGGTGCATTGGCAATCACTCGCAGCGATCCTGGTGATAACCTCGATTTAACTCGGAATACCCCGATTTGGGCACTGGTAGAACAACGTGCGGAAGGGCAAGCGATCGCTATCCAAGGCGGTGAAGGAATTGGCAAGCTGGATGCAACAAGAGAAGCGGCGATTTATAGTTATGCACAGCAATTATTTCAAGAAAATTTAGCGCAGTTACTACAACCAGATGAAAAAATCACCGTCACGATTATTCTCCCCGAAGGAAGACAATTAGCTGAAAGAACGTCGAATGCTGCGTTTGGTGTTGTCGAAGGACTCTCTTTACTTGGAACGACTGGAATTTCCCAACCATTGAGTGCTCCTGGACAACTAGAAGCCTTTCGCGAGGAATTACAGGCAAAACGTCATTTTGATTGTTTGGTGTTTTGTATCGGTGAAAATGGCTTGGATTTAGCAACTCAGTTGGGAATTGATCCTGATCGATTAGTGAAAACTGCGAATTGGCTTGGGCCTTTACTTGTGGAAGCTGCTGTACAACAAATAAAAGCAATTTTACTATTTGGTTATCACGGAAAGTTAATGAAACTTGCAGGGGGAATTTTTCATACACATCACCACCTTGCTGATGGACGTCGCGAAATTATGACTGCGTATGCTGCAAACGCAGGTGCACCAACACCAGTGCTGCAAACTTTGTTTGCAAGTTCCACAGCAGAAGCTGCACTGAAGTATTTACGAGATGTAGATGCACAAGCAGGTAGCGACTGGGTAAATATCGTGTATAGTGCGATCGCTCACAGCGTTGATCGACGCGCTCAAGAGTACATTTTTAAACAAAGTACTCGCCAACTTCAGGTTGGTTCAGTGTTGTTTGACCGCGATCGCCAAATTATCGTCAAAAGTGAAATCGGTAGCACTTTATTAACATATTTGTGTTAACTTAAGAAAAATATATACTTTAGTATTCATTAATAGCTTTTTAGGGATCTATCGTCTGGTAGATGTTTAATAGTACGTACTACCAAGATAGAAATTTTTAACCTTCGCCGCTGCAAACCTTCTCCATCGGGAATCCATCTGTGACTATCCAGACACAAACACCGCCTCAAACGACATCAAAGCAGCTGGATCGCCAAATGATTATCATCTTGGACTTCGGCTCTCAATACTCTGAACTGATTGCCCGTCGCATTCGGGAAACTCAAGTTTATTCAGAGGTGATTTCCTACCGCACCACTGCTGAGCAATTACAGCAACTTAACCCCAAAGGAATTATTCTTTCTGGTGGTCCTAATTCAGTTTACGACGTCGGCGCTCCGCAATGCGATCCCCAAATTTGGGAGTTGGGTATTCCCATTCTTGGTGTCTGCTACGGAATGCAGTTGATGGTGAATCAACTCGGTGGAAATGTCGTTCGTGCTGAACGGGGTGAGTATGGTAAAGCATCACTCTTAATTGACGATCCGACAGACTTACTGACAAACGTCGAAGACGGCACAATTATGTGGATGAGTCACGGCGACTCGTGTACCGCATTGCCAGAAGGGTTTGAAGTTTTAGCACACACAGAAAATACTTCTTGTGCAGTGATCGCCCACCATGAAAAAAAGTTTTATGGTGTACAATTTCATCCAGAAGTCGTCCATTCACTAGGCGGAATGGCGTTGATTCGTAACTTTGTGTATCACATTTGCGACTGCGAACCGACATGGACAACGGAAGCTTTCGTCGATGAAGCAATTCGCGAAATTCGTGCCAAAGTTGGTGATAAGCGGGTATTGCTAGCGCTTTCTGGTGGGGTGGATTCCTCGACGTTAGCGTTTTTACTTCACAAAGCAATCGGCGATCAGTTGACGTGTGTCTTTATTGACCAAGGCTTTATGCGGAAGCTAGAGCCAGAGCGGTTAGTCAAGTTATTTCAAGAACAGTTTCATATTCCGGTAGAGCATGTTAAGGCACGCGATCGCTTTTTAGCGGCAATTTCCGGTGTCACCGATCCTGAAGAAAAACGCCGCCGCATTGGACACGAATTTATTAAAGCCTTTGAAGATGCTTCCAAGCGCTTAGGACCTTTTGATTATTTAGCACAAGGAACTTTGTATCCTGATGTGATTGAATCGGCAGATACCAATGTCGATCCCAAAACAGGGGAACGTGTCGCAGTCAAAATTAAGAGTCATCACAATGTTGGTGGCTTACCCAAAGACTTAAGATTTAAGCTTGTCGAACCACTGCGCAAGTTATTTAAAGATGAAGTGCGTAAAGTTGGGCGATCGGTTGGTTTACCTGATGAAATTGTGCAACGACAGCCATTTCCAGGTCCAGGTTTAGCCATTCGGATTTTAGGCGAAGTAACAGAAGATCGCTTAGAAATTTTACGCGACGCCGATTTAATTGTCCGCCAAGAAATTAACCGCAACAATATATACAATCAACTCTGGCAAGCGTTTGCAGTCTTGTTACCAATTCGTAGCGTTGGCGTGATGGGCGATCAGCGTACTTATGCGTATCCGATTGTTTTACGTTTGGTTTCCAGCGAAGATGGGATGACTGCGGATTGGGCGCGAGTTCCTTATGACTTGCTAGAGACAATTTCTAACCGCATTGTGAACGAAGTTCGCGGCGTGAATCGCGTCGTTTACGACATTACTTCCAAGCCACCTGGAACGATTGAGTGGGAGTAATCAATATTGTTTTACGGTTCCCAACCTACTCGTAGTCAAGATTGATATGTACGACGATATTGCTAGTCTTTATCACCTTGTTTACCCCAACTGGAACGAAGCGATCGCAAAGCAGGGAACTGCACTCAACGGTGTAATTAGCAATTTCGTGGGGGCAGCCCCACAATCGATTCTTGATGTTTCCTGTGGTATCGGAACTCAAGCACTAGGACTCGCCACTTTAGGACATAACGTTACAGCATCTGATTTATCAGCAGCAGCCGTTGCACGGGCGCGCAAAGAAGCGTTGTCACGCGGACTCGAAATGACCTTCAAAGTAGCAGATATGCGTCAGTGCGCCCAAACGCATGGTTCTGGATTTGATGTCGTATTAAGCGCCGATAACTCCTTACCACACCTTTCTGGGGAAGATGAGATTCGCGTTGCACTTCAGGGTTTCTATCAGTGTTTGCGGCAAGATGGAGTGGCGATCGTGAGCCTGCGCGAGTATCTTGAGGATGAAGATAGATCCTCCCCACAGATGTGGTCGTATGGGTTCCGTTATGAGGGAAGCGATCGCTACTTTGTATTTCAAACTCGTGATTGGAATGGCAATACTTACGACGTGGCGATGTATTTTGTGCGTGAGGTAAAGCAAGGTAGTCCTGCTAGCGTTACTGCTGGCTTATCTCGTTATTATGCAATTACAGTAGATCAGTTAATGTTTCTCCTTAGAGAAGTAGGCTTTACCAATGTCCAACGTTTAGACGGAATACTGCATCAACCAATCATCGTGGGTCGCCGTATTGATGCATAACTAAGGTGTTATCCAAAAGAATTCCATTTAATACTATAAATGAGGATGTTATACAGAACAATTCTTGATAGCACCAAGGAATACACGGAAGGATTCTATGTAATGTTCCTTCATGAAAGGATGATGCAGAAAAAATCTGGATAATATCCAAATAGCGGCGTAAAAAATAAACTTTCTGTATATTCTGACAGCACAGGGCTGTAATGCTTACATATCTCTATTTAGAAAAAGATTATACAGAAGCTTTCCGTCTAATAAATAGTTAGCCTGCTCAAGCTATTGATAAGGACGATAGTCCGAGGACGTTGGTAGGAAGTTTGAGGCTGAATTGCCGCTAGCATGTGAGTGATCGCTAAGATTAGAAGCAATAATTGAACTGTCAAGCTGTATAGTTCAAGAGCAATATTTATGAGCAATATTGTGCGTGATTATTATGATCGAAATTCACAGCGTGAATGGGAAAGAGTAACGAAGTAGTTGCTGAAGTTGAAATCAATGCTTTACATGGTCATCGAATATTCAATGCAGGCGCGGCTGTTGATATTTATCGTCGTGCCCACGATTATGGTCGTCAATTACCACCGGGTTTGGAGTATGTGGACAGTTGGGTAGATTTAGACTATTTCCGATGCTTCCAACTCATGCGAACGGATGACCGAGCCTTGTTTGATGTTTGGATTAAAGCTTGGAGCGATCTCGGTCATTTTGAAATCATCTCGGTAAGGACTTCAGCAGAAGCTGCTCAACATATTGCAGATAAGCTCTAGCAGTATTCTCTGCCTGTGGTAGCAAGAGATCCCGATATAATGTAGACAGATATTCTCCCACATACCGCTTTTATGGACTACCAACACATCATCACAATTGAGCCTGGAAAGCGCAGTGGCAAGCCATGTATTCGGGGAATGCGAATCACCGTGTATGACATCTTAGAATATTTGGCAGGTGGGATGACCGAGGCGGAAATTCTGGAAGATTTTTCTGAACTCACTTCGGAAGACATCAAAGCTTGTCTTACTTTTGCAGCTGATCGTGAGAAAAAGTTATTTGTAGCATCGCTGTGAAATTGCTTTTAGATGAAAACCTGTCAGACCGAATTATTCACCGGGTTATTGATTTGTATCCTGATTCTGAGCATGTCAAGATCCTAGGATTGATAAACACGGATGATGCAGTGATTTGGGAATATGCGAAAACGAAGGGCTTTGTAATTGTTTCCAAAGATTCTGATTTTCACCAGCGCAGTTTACTTTATGGTCATCCACCCAAGTTTGTTTATCTTCGGATCGGCAATTGCCCAACATCAAAGATTATTCAAATTTTGAGAGATAATGTGGACACGAGCATTCAGTTTGAAAGTAGTCAAACAGAAAGCCTTCTAGTATTGACGTAGTATAGAGCCACTGCATAACAACCTACTGGCACACCGACCGTATTGAGTTGGCTGGTTGAGAACCAAAGGCTACTAGCGGTGGGTGAAGCAGAACGTTAGAAGTATTCTAAATTCTCTTCTGAGTGGAGTGTGAAGACACTTTTCCATTAAAAACTCATATTTCTAGAGTATTGATGAAAACTTTGTAGATATGCTGATAGTAAGAAGTTTATAATTATCAGTAACAAAGGCTCGATGCATGAACCGTTTTATGAATTTATTCGACAGCTTTCGCCTGACTTTAAAGTAAATGTTGTGCGTATTGAACCACTGCTAAAGTCAAAAATAATTTATAAGGGTGAATTTCTCTTTCGGGAAAATGATATTTGTGAATTTGTCGGTTTCACGCTCAAAGGTTGTCTGAGAACGTTTTTTATAAAAGATGGAAAAGAGTTTACTCTGTTTTTTCATCCCGAACACCGACCAGTGGGTGATTATGAAAGTTTTCGCAAACAAAAACCTGCGTGTTTCTCATGTCAGGCTATTGAAGATTCTGAAGTTTTGATTGTCAACAATCAAGTATTTAATGCTTTTGAAGAATTACCAGGTAGTCAAAAATTCTTGAGACTTCATGCAGAGAATCTTGCGTTTATGCTGCGAGATAAATTGCTTTCTCTTTTTAGAGATTCGCCAGAACAGCGTTATCTTGACCTGATTCAAACCGAACCTGAATTGCAGCGCATACCTCAATATCATTTAGCATCATATCTCGGTATAGAGCCAGAATCACTCAGTCGATTGAAGCGGAGAATTTACCAAAAAAGAATTTCTTAACCCAAGTCAATGCAGTCACGGGCTTTGCACAGTAAATTCGCAACATGATACTTCAAAAAGAACCTGCGATGTCGTTAGAACAAAATAAATCTATCGTCCTGCAAGCCTACGATGCTTTTGATCGAGGAGATATTGAGCAAGGTAAAGCATTAATTGCTTCAGATCTCACTGGCTGTGTGATGGGGAGTCACAAACTTAAAGGGGCTGATGCTTTCTTTGAGTATGCGCTAAAAATTCGTGATGCTTTTCCTGATGGTCGCCACACGTTTGAAGATGTGATTGCCGAAGATGATAAAGTCGTTACGCGTGGAGTGTTCTGTGGAACTCATTTGGCAGAAATTATGGGTATTCCCCCGACAGGAAAACAGGTAACATTTTCAGTTGTTCATATTGATCGTGTTGTCAACAGTAAAGTGGTGGAACATTGGGGGCAAGCTGACATAATGGCTTTAATGCAACAATTAGGTTTGGTAAACTTTCCAGCACTACATGCAAGTTAATTCTTAAGCAGCGATTGCGCGGAGCGCAGCGCCAAAGGCGATCGCACTCTAGCAACTTAATAACTCAAAGCTTATAACTTAGCTTCATAACTGATGCGATCGCTTTGATATTCCGGCGGTTCAATATGAATAGAAATACGTACAGGGCTAAATTTTTCTATCAGCTTCGCTTCGACTTGTTCAGTTATTTTATGGGCTGTTTCGACGTCTATGGCCTCGACAATTAAGTGCATTTCAATAAATACTTGCCGCCCGACAACACCTCTAGAAGCAATATCGTGACAGTTAACTACACTAGGAACTTGCATAACAAGATCATAAATTGCTTCAGGTGCGATCGCCATTTCATCGACGAGCCAAGGTAGGTTTTCTTTTAGTACTGACCAACCACTTTTAAATACTAATAACGCTACCGGAAAAGCGAAAGCAACGTCTAACCATTGCAGTTGTGGCAAATTTAAAATATTTCCTTGCCATATCCCAACTAATCCAGCAATCACCGTAATTGTTACCCAAACATCGCTCATTGTATGTTTAGCATCAGCAATCAAAATTGGACTACCTACCCGTTGACCGACAGTACGTTCATAGAAGGCAACAAAGATATTAATTCCGAGTACAATTAACAGTAACCATAACTCTGATGAAGATATCTGCACAGATTCTCCACCATTGAGAATTCGCTCAACCGCACTTTGAAGAATTTCAAAGCAAGCAATACCTAAAAATGCAGCAATTCCCAACGCACCTACAGCTTCAAACTTGAGATGTCCATAGGGGTGATCGCGATCGGGTTGTGGAGAAGAAAAGCGACTGGCAATTAAACCTAGGATGTTATTAGCACCATCTGTTACGCTATGTAATGCATCAGCCTGTAAGCTCAAAGAACCAGTCCACGAACCTACTATGGCTTTTAATGACATCACCCCTATATTGAGTATCAGCGTGATGAATAACACCTTCCGCACAGTTGCGCGGTTATCTCTGACCATAGAATACTAATATCGTAATTCCGTAATTGTTTATCTTATATATGTCGAATTTAGAGAATTGGTTCGGTTTTACTATTTTGTTGTAGTTAAAAATTGCCTGATTAATACATATATATTAGAATTTTTGGTGGAAAGTAGCCTGTGTATTTAAGAAACTGCGCTGTAACAGGTAATATAAAGTAGCAGGTTTGGATAAATTACGCTTATGTCCCCAAAGCTAACTTTAAACTTGGTTGAGGGTTCTGTCTCTTTTAGTTTCTCACCACAAGCTGCACGCGAGTTACAAAGTGCGATCGCGCAATTGATGCAAAGTCTTAAAATTGTTAGTACTAAGGCTACTCCTGGCACTAAAGCTACTCCGCAACAGCCTTTAGAATATCGTTACACTGGCGAAGTCTTTCTAGAGATTTTTTGTAATCCTAATATCTGGGCTACACCTTTCGCTGCTAAAGTGTTGATTACCCTACGCGATCCTCATATTCGTCTTACTACTGAAGCAGAATTAACTCGAATTACTGAAGATCTCAATTTTTATTTAGAACAGGTAAGTTGACTTATAGCTATAGTTTTTCTGTTTAAGTTCTAAACATCCAATTGAGGCTGCTGATAGTTAATGATTAATTTTTGATGGAGTTCTTGCGTCCACAAATCATTTAGAAGGGCTATAGTGAGGCAAGCTGTTGCAACGTTACAACGTTGTTGCAGTCTACCTAGTTTTATCAAAACTCCTCAAATAAAAAATTGTTCTGCCTAACTACTTTTTGGCAAAACAATTAAAGAATGTAGAAAAATTTTCTGTATTTATTGTGGTCTTTATCTGAAGTTGATATATAGAGCGATCGCAACGTTCTATATTTAGTTTTCTAACAGCTTAAGCGATTTAATCGTTATCCCATTCCTCATGTCCCAAGAGATCGCCAATGCGATCGCGCAGCAGGAAGTCACACTTTTCTAGTTCTCCTTCCAAACAAACCCATTCCCGTGGGGGAATAAACTGGCACAACGTGTAGATTGGTTGTTGGCGGCTGATTACTCCTTTTTGCACCAAACGCCGCACCTCGTCTTGAATCACATCTAACGAGTACCGAACAGGTGGCAATGTATTCACACTCATGATTTTTAACCCAGGAAAAATTAGGGATATAGTATTCAACTCTCTATTTCGATCTTGATAATCTTGGCAGTAAATTTAGTTTTTGTATTTTACTATACTGATACTTTTTCTATTTTCCTTTCTTCTTTCCTATTATAATATTAATAAATGTTGCAAGAGTCAAGAAAACGTGACAATTTCATTTATAAAGTTTTTAAGACAAACCATAGTAAACGTAAAACTACGCTAATCTAGTCTAGCGTTAAATAGAGTATCATCCTGAAATACTACCTTTAGATAGAAGTGTACGCTAAAAAAAATCTATCTATTGATAGAAAGCGTTATAAATTGAATAACGTATTCATGATTGCTAACTGAGCAACAGGTATTTGCCCATAGGAGAATAAGCAAGGCGTCGTTTTAGGCAACGCTGGTAAAAACTCCTGCACTACATAGGGACTACCGTAAACGATTAAAGCTTGTAAATTGTCCGATTGTAATAATCTCTTAAATAAGTCCTGGGCTAATTGAGTTAAACCAGCACTACCTCGAAATGGATTACCACGAATGAATAGTTGTAACACAGTAGGTTGACTGCTCCCAAGAGCTGTAGCTGGAGTATGACAATCGATCAGTTCAGTTGTATAGCCTAATTGTTTCGGAATCGCGATCGCTGGGCTAACCTCACTTAAAAAAGTGCAGTTGAGGAGATTATCGACAACCACTAAGTTGCGTAAAACGCCAGAAGTCACATCCACATTGATAGGGACAGAACCATAAATAACCTGTGCTGCTTGCAAAATGTTGTTAACTATCCCAAATGCTGCGGGTTGAGCTAATTCTTGTAGTGTAGGCATAGGGTACTCAACCTGCTGTTTAGCCTGCCAGATGCGTTCTACTGAAGTACGAATTCGATCTAAAGAAATGCGATCGCTCTTGACTGCGTGACAAACAGCTTGGATTGCGGCTTCGGGTTCAAGTGGCATTAATAAAATATCTGCTCCTGCTTCTACAGCTAAAACTGCCGCTTCTTCAGTTCCGTAGCGGTTAGCTATTGCTCCCATCACTAAAGCATCAGTCACGACTAATCCCTCAAATCCCAACTCCTGACGCAATTGTTGAGTTAATATCTTTGGCGATAGTGTTGCTGGATATTCGCTATCCCAAGCGGGAATGAGCAAATGGGCACTCATGACAGCATCAACCCCAGCCGCGATCGCGGCTCGAAATGGTGGTAATTCGATTTTTGCTAATCTTTCAAGTGAGTGTGGAACAACAGGTAATTCAAGATGAGAATCTGTTGCCGTGTCACCATGTCCTGGAAAATGCTTTGCTGCGGTAAGTACAGGGGATTTTTTAGCGCCTTGAATAAAAGCTGTTGTTAATTGACTGACAATTTCTGGAGTTTCGCCAAAGGCGCGAACGTTAATGACAGGGTTTGCCGGATTGTTATTGACATCTACTACTGGTGCTAATACCCAGTTGATGCCAATTGCTAACGCTTCTTGCGCAGTCACAGCCCCCATTTGCGATGCATATTGTATGGCAGTATTGAGATCTCGCTGTGCGATCGCACTCAGTGCCATTGGTGGAGGAAACTCTGTAGCACCGGAAAAACGTTGTCCGACGCCTTCTTCAATATCTGCGGCAATGAGTAAAGGAAATTTTGCCCAATTTTGGAGTTGTTGCGATCGCAGCGCAATTTCTCCCGCACTACCTCCCAACAAAATGACACCACCAACACCCATTTCTAGCCAATACTGCAACTTAGCTGCGGGAGGTTCCCACTGTGGGTACTGAATTTGATGATCGAATAAATAGCCAGAGGCGCGAACGACAATCATTTGGGCGACTTGTTCGGCTAGCGAAAGACTATTGATATCGGGAAGCGATCGCATTACGGTAAATTATTGATAAAGTGTGTGCTGCAGCTTAAATATCGTCTTCATTGCTATCAAACTCATCAAACTCCTCTTGGGTTGCTACTGCGTTATCAATTTGACGATTTTGATTAAGTTGGTTAATCAGCGATAAAACTCTATTACCGCGCTCGATTGAACGATCTTCTTGGAAGACAATTTCTGGCGTTCGCCGTAAGCGGACTCTTTGCCCTAATTCACTACGGACGTATCCAGTTGCAGATTTTAAGCCAGCCATAGTTTCTGCTCGTGCTTCATCAGTACCATAAATACTGACAAAAATTTTGGCGTGTTGGAGATCGCCCGAAACATCGACATCTGTCACACTCACCATTCCTGCACCCACGCGATCGTCTTTGATATCGTGGAGTAGCATTTGGCTGACTTCGCGTTTAATTAATTCGGCAACGCGAGAAACGCGACGACTAGTAGCCATTACTGTTCTACTTCCTCACTATATGTTGTCTTTACTTATTCTTTCTCGCTCTGGCTTAAATCGGATCTATCCCTAGCATGGCTCGCAGCGTAAATGTAACAAAAACGATCGTCCCAATAAATACACCAATGAGTGCGATCGCTGTAACTGGACGCTTGAACAGTGGAGCAAGTGGTGCAAATGCGTTTAAAAAGACACCCAGGATAATCGTAATGAAATAGCGGGGGTAGCGCGAGATGTTTTGCCAAAATCCATCAAACATCTTGTGTTATTGAAATATTTTTTGGAGTTTTCTTATTTGCTTAATATTATATAGCAGTCATATTTAGTTATGAAATATTATTTTTAAACGCAGACGTGGAGCGGCATGCCGCAGGCTACCACTCCAGACACAGAGTTCACAGAGAATGAATGAAGAGATAATTTGATACTTTCTTATTATCGCTTCAATTCCTAAAATATTTTGTAAAATTGACTTAAACTTGATGTTTCAGTTGCGTTTTTATTAATGTTCAATCAAGAACCTAGCTATCCAAAACCATTTTTGAAATGGGCAGGTGGAAAAAATAAGTTAATTCAGCAATATGTTTCTTTGTTTCCACAGGAAATTCTTCACTACTATGAGCCTTTTTTAGGAGGTGGGGCAGTATTTTTCTACTTATATAATAATTATTCGGTTAGTTATGCAGACCTCTCAGATATTAATCCTGAGTTAATTAATACATACTTATGTATAAAACACGATGTTGAAGCCGTTATTTCTTTATTAGAACAGCATCAAAAAAAACATAATAAGGAATATTACTACTATATGCGCTCTTATAATACAGACAATTCTGTGGAACGAGCTGCACGGTTAATTTATTTAAATAAAACTTGCTTCAATGGTTTATATCGGGAAAATTCTAAGGGTGATTTTAATGTACCGATGGGAAAATATAAAAATCCACAAATTTGTAATCCTGAATTACTGCGTGCTGTAGCGCAAGCACTCCAAATAACTTCAATAGAAGTAAAGCCGTTTGAGGCAGTTTTGAACTATGCTGAAAGTCATAAAGATTTTGTGTACTTCGATCCTCCTTATTATCCTCTAAGTGAAACTAGCAACTTTACTGCTTACAGTCGTGATGCTTTTAATAAAGACGATCAGATTAAATTGAAAGATGTATGTGTAGAGTTAGCTCGAAGAGGAGTAAAAGTGATGCAATCTAACTCGGATTGTCCTTTTATAAGGGAACTTTACAAAGATTTCAAAATTTATGAAATCAAAGCTCCTAGAGCAATTAACTCGAACGCCAGCAAACGAGGTAAAATTTCAGAAGTATTAATTACTACCTAATAGATATTGTTAGTAGTAAAATACTCTTATATTTATAAGTGAACTATACCTCGATCAAAAACTTGATTTTTAGTATCAATGGCTTGAATTTCGATGCGATCGCTGTATACTTCATAAGCAGCAAAACTTAATTTTTCGGCAGAATGTCCTGTCCATTCTGAACGTCCGACTGGGCGAACTCCAGCACCAGCGCCACAAGTTAAATAGGTTGTACCATTAATTGTGCGAGTACGTTCGTAATTGTGGTCATGTCCATTAATGTATAACTTTACATTGTATTTTTGAAATAGTGGAGTTAAGTCTTTGATTAACTCTTGATTTTTGCCGTAATGACCAGAAGAATAAATTTGGTGATGTCCAAAGACAACTTTCCAAGGTGCATCACTGCGGCTCAGTTCAGTTTCTAGCCAAGGTAATTGCAATTTCCAATCAGCATTATTATTAGTATCTAAAGCAAAGAATTGCACAGCATCACGCTGGAAAGTATAGTAGCGTCCTTGCATATTAAACCCTGGATACTTAACTTGAGGATCGCCATTTGCTGTGCGAATATCGTGATTACCCAGACAAGCACGGAATTTAACGCCTTGTTTTAATAAGGGTTCATATGGGCGTTCAAAAACTGCACCTATTTTTTCGATTTCTCCCTCGTTGTAAATATTGTCTCCAGCTAAAATAGCTAAGTCAAAAGCGTTTTGCTTGTGATGTTTTGTCATTGCTTGCGCTACAGCATATTGCCCTTTGGCACCAGTTCCCGTGTCGGCTAATGAAACAAATCGTAAAATTGGGTCGGAGGTGAGTGGTTGAGCTTGAGATACTAAGTTGAGATCAGAAGTGTATTCGCCGCTGTGACTTTGAAGTTTTTTACCTAGCAAAGCCAAACCAAAACTACCAATACCACTGAGAAATACAAACTGACGACGTTTGAGAGGCATAATTACACCTTTGGGGAATCAAACCTCACAATGATAGATTAAGGCTGAGTAGGCAGCAACGTCAGAATGAAACTTAATTGATGTGTAATTTACTGCCTTAGTAGCAAGTGATGTCACAACCACCCAATCCACAACCGCCATCGTCTCAACCGCAAGAACAAGTCACTTCCGATTTAGGGTTTGTGAAAAAGCAGAGTGTGAGAGTGCTGCGTGGGACAATTAATGTCTTAGAAAAATTAGCAACAAAACTTGAAACTGAACCAACAATACCCACCACACCATTCTGGAAGCAACTGCAACGCGGATGGAGTAGATTTTTAGCCAGAATTCGTCATTTTTTGCCTGGAAATACTTCACTATCAGATACAGCATTGACGGGTATCATTGCTGGAATTGTTGCCGTTGTGGTAGGAACAACAGTCTTTTTCTTATCACCAAAATCACCAGCGCCAGAAGTCGCCGAGGTACCACCAGTACTTATTCAAGAGGAACCAGAACCACCACAAGCAGAACTTGCGCCAACCATACCACCGGAAGCAGTTGCAGAAGCGCCACAACCAGTTACAGAACCTGCACAAGCAGAACCTGAATTCATACCTGCACCATCAGAATTAGTTGCACCAGAACCACCGCAAGCAGTTGCAGAAATTCCTTCACCTGTTCCCTCAGAAATAGCACCTTCTGAACCAATTATTGAACCTGTGCTACCTGTTATCGAACCCACACCCGAACAGAATTTAATTGCAGCAATCGAAAAGCAAGTTGCAGAAGTTAGCGATCGCTATGGTGACGGTATCATTCAATCACTTCAAGTCAATTTTCCGGCAAATAGTCTCACTGTGAAATTAAAGACTGATTGGTACAATTTGGAACCATCACAACAAGATAAACTAGCGGCACAAATGTTTCAGCGAGCCAAGGAGCTTGATTTTATTTACTTAGAAGTTGTTGATTCTCAAGGAAATTTACTCGCTCGTAGCCCAGTTGTTGGGGAAAATATGGTGATTTTGAAACGACAAGCATGAAATAAGTGTAGAGGCGAGTAGTAGGGTATGAGGGTATGAGGGTATGAGGGAAATTGACAATTATCTTTTACACGCCCACACTCCCACTAACTAATCGCGGCTCGATATGCCTTCACTAAAGAATCGATTCCAGTAATGGCTGTACCGACAACGACGGCGTATGCTCCTAAATCGAGTGCTTGACGTGCCATTTGAGGAGAAGAAATACCGCCTTCACATATTACTGGAACTGAAAGTTTTTCTACCATTTGTGTCAGGAGTTCAAAGCCAGGAGGAGATAAATGTGTAGTTTCACTTGTGTAGCCGTAGAGAGTTGTTCCGACAAGATCTGCACCCGCAGCGACAGAGGCGATCGCTGCTTCCATCGTATCGACATCTGCCATCACAGGTTTGCCAAGTTTTTGATGAATTCGTTCAATTAAGGAAGTCAGAGTTTCTTTCTCTGGGCGCTGGCGTTGCGTAGCATCAATGGCGATAATATCTGCTCCCGCTTGAGCGATCGCCGCTGCATGGTGAAACTGCGGCGTAATATACACGTCGTAGCCTGGTATTTGTTGTTTCCACAGCCCAATAATTGGTACTGTACAGCGCTGTCTGACTGCACTAATGTGTTCAGGTGTATCAATTCTGACGCCTACGGCTCCTTGATTCGTAGCCGCTTGCGCGATCGCTGCAATAACCATCGGCTCATGCAACGGCGAGTCAACTGGTGCTTGACACGAAACAATTAAACCTTGCTTCAGCTTTACTACTACACTATTAAACTCATCTGCCATATATTTAAGTGTTACTTGCTATCTAATTACGCTTACCCTTGCCCCTCTACTCCTGGCAACCAAACTGTGAAAACTGAACCATTACCGACAACTGATTCGACTTCAATGCGTCCTTGATGCAGTTCTACTAAGTGTTTGGTAAGGGCTAAACCAAGCCCTGTTCCTTCATATTGGCGACAGTAGGGTGTGTCTAGCTGCTGAAATTTTTCAAAGAGTAATGATAACTGATCTTCTGGAATACCAATGCCTGTGTCTTCAACTTGAAATACTGCCGTGTTTTGCTCTAGCCAAGCCCGTAATGTGACTTGTCCTCCAGCTGGGGTAAATTTTACCGCATTACTTAAGAGATTCCAGAGAATTTGTTGTACGCGTTTAAGATCTGCGGTGATGCGATCGCATGATGCATCAATTCTTAAATCTAAATCAAGGTTAACAGCTTGCTGTGCAGCAACACTAATGAAAGATTGCAAGCTAGTTTCAGCAATTGATCTCAAGGAAAACTCGCTTCTATCTAAAATTGCCTTACCAGCTTCAACCTCTGATAATGTCAAAATATCATTGATCAGAACTAGTAAATGTTCGCCACTATTGTGGATAGTTTGTAAATATTGACTCTGACGCTCAGTTAATTTACCCAATGGCCAGCGTAATAGTGTCGCGGATAATCCGATAATACTTGTCAGTGGCGATCGCAATTCGTGACTCATCGTCGCCAGAAATTCGCTTTTCGCACGATTTGCAGCCTGCGCGGCGATTAAAGCATCTTGGAGGGCTTGGGTACGTTCTGAGACTCGTTGTTCGAGTAGTTGCTTTTCTTGTGTTAAAGATTGCATTAACTCGGCTTGGTGAATGGCGATCGCCAGTTGTTCGGCAATTCGTTGTAATAAATTTTTTTCACTGTCGCGCCAGTTGCGATCGCTACATTGATGCGCGATGAGTAAACCCCACAGCTTCTCTTGAAAGACTATTGGTGCTGCTAGCTTTGCCCTTACTTGGCTCTCGCGCAAGAACTCTAAAAGACACTGTGACAAAACGTATGTCTTTTCTATATCGTCTACGGCAAGGGTAAAGCCTTTGCGATACTTATCCCAACATTGCGAACTTGGTACAAAACAACCTGCTTCACGGTAATTCAACATAGAGGGAATTGATTCTGCTGCACGGGCTTCGTACACCACACACCCAGAATGTTGCCAGGTATTGCTATGGTGCAGCGCCTGTGATGAGGCAGTTCCTCCCTGATGGCTATCTGAGTCGCGAGCGCTATTTTGTTCAAACTGATAAATTATTAAGCGATCTAATTGTAGAAAATCACGGACATGATTAACTGCTGTAGAAAGAATAACTGATAAATCTAAACTTTGACGAATTTGATTTGTGAGTTGGTTTAACAGCCGTTCGTGAGAAATCTGCTCTTTGAGAGCATCTTCTACAGGTTGACAAACAGACACGTAAGGATATTCAGTTTGCGCTGCGATCGCCTTCTCTTTAGTAAAGATAGATAATAGTAAAAGTGAAAAGTAACTTTGCAACTTAGCATCATTTGGCTGTAAGCTTTGACAGTACTGAGCCAGAGTTTGGTAAGCTTGAGAATCGTGCTGAAGAGTATTGCCCAGTTTTTGCAAAAAACGAGCGATCGCATCTTGATCAAATGTTAAAGTAGCATCAATTGAAGTCTCTTGCTGAGCAGATATTAAAAATTCGCTAGGTAGTGATGAATCTCCAGCATCGTTAAAGTCTTCCATCTTGACTGAATTCTGAAGGTTTAGTTTTTCAGGTTCCTCTTGAGATCCTAAAAGCAGCGCACTAAACCCTTGGGATATGATGACAATAAATTGTTGCTTCTTCTGAGGAACAGGAATTGATAAGAGAATGTCTTGTGTCAACACCACAGCTTCTGTTTCTGCGACTTGAGCCATCTGATGCAACAACTGCCTAAGTTGCTCAAAAATTGTCAAAGGCAAAGTGCCATGAAAGCTCAAATCTTCAGGATGGAACATGCTCTGATGTCTAATTAAATTAAATCTTGGCTAAATTGCTTTGCACTGCGGGTTTTCTTTCTGTTGCAAGTTATTGAGCGTCAATACGGTTAAGACATTGTAAAGGCTCAAAATTATTACTCAAACTAAGGGCAAGGCAATGCTTAGCCCATGTTTTAACCCTGACCTCTGAACTTTGATATAAATCTACATTATGCATTATATAAAACAACGTTATGCATCGTATTAATGCCACACCAGGAGGTTGGAATCCTCAATCAGAAGGCGTAATTTTTTTAGAGCAGACTCCAGCACCAATTGTATTTTTGACTGCTGCTGATACTGATATTCAAGCCATAGCAGCCGCGATCTCTAAATTACCAGTGGGGTTTCCTGCACTGCGGGTTGCTAATTTATTACAGCTGCAGCAACAACTGACAATTGATACCTACGCAGAGGAAGTATTAGAAAAAGCTCAAATTATTATTTTACGGCTACTTGGGGGACAATCTTACTGGTCTTACGGCTTAGAAGTGGTGCAGGAAACCGTACAGCGTACAGGTGCAGCACTGATTGTCATTCCTGGAGATGATGTTCTTGATCCTAATCTAATTGAACATTCTACAGTTTCTTTAACCGCTGTTAACCAAATCTGGCGCTACTTTAGTGAAGGTGGTGTAGAAAACATTGTCAATGGCTTGCAATTTGTCTGCAATGCGTGTTTGAAAACTAGCTATGTTCCGCTGCAGCCTCAAGTTATACCGCGTGTGGGTTTTTATGAGGGGTCGGGGATCAGAGGTCGGGGATCAGGGAGAAAGCCTAAAGTTGGGATTTTGTTTTATCGCGCTCATTATTTGGCAGGTAACTTGAGTGTAGTTGATGCTTTTTGTCAAGAGCTTGGACAAAGAAATTTAGAGGCTGTGCCGATTTTTGTGTCTTCGTTACGCGATCGCGATGTACAAGACGAGCTAGTATCCTATTTTCAACCAAAAGATGAACCACAAATTCAACTGTTACTGAATACGACAAGTTTCTCGCTAGCGCGGTTGGAAGCAACGCTGCAATTAGATTTTTGGGAAAAACTAGATGTCCCCGTATTGCAGGCAATTTTGAGTAGTGGTGCTGTGGATGTTTGGGAAACTCAATTTCAAGGGCTTTCACCGCGTGATATGGCAATGAATGTTGCACTACCAGAGGTAGATGGGCGGATTATTACCCGTGCAGTTTCGTTTAAAGCTGTGCAAACATGGAATGCTGAATTAGAAACGGATGTTGTGGTATATGAACCACAATGCGATCGCATTGCTTTTGTTGCAGATTTAGCTGCAAGTTGGGCGCGGTTGCGGTTGACTCCACCACACGAACGACGAATTGCACTGATTTTGGCAAATTACCCGAACCGTGATGGACGTCTGGCAAATGGCGTAGGGTTGGATACTCCAGCAAGTTGTGTGGAAATTTTGCAGGCTTTGCAAGATGCTGGGTATCAGGTAGAAAATTTACCTCAAAGTGGGGAAGAGTTGATACAGCGTTTGACAAGTGGGGTAACGAATGATCCTGAGGGTAGGGAGTTACGTTCGGTGTTGCAAAGCGTGAGTTGGCAGGAGTATGGCGAGTATTTTGCAAGTTTGCCGTTGGAGGTGCAACAGGGGATTGCTGGGCGGTGGGGGGAACCGAACTACAGAGATACAGAGGAAGCGATCGCGGTTTCTGGGATTAGTTTGGGGAATGTGTTTTTGGGGATTCAACCAAGCAGAGGGTATGATGTTGACCCAGCTTTGAATTATCATGCTCCTGATTTGGAGCCTACTCATGCTTATTTGGCGTTTTATTATTGGGTGCGGGAATGTTTTGCGGCTGATGCTGTGGTTCATGTGGGGAAGCATGGCAATTTGGAGTGGCTACCAGGAAAAAGTGTGGCTTTGTCGGAGAGTTGTTATCCTGAGGTAGCATTCGGTGCTTTACCACATTTATACCCGTTTATTGTGAACGATCCTGGTGAGGGTTCGCAGGCTAAACGTCGCGCTCAAGCTGTGATTTTAGACCATCTGACACCACCGTTGACTCGTGCCCAATTGTATGGTCCTTTGCAGCAGTTAGAGGGATTGGTAGATGAGTATTATGAGGCACAAAGTTTAGATCCGGCGCGGTTAACACTGATTCGCGATCGCATTCTCAATCTAGTTCTGCAAGAAAATCTCCACCGCGATCTTGGTGTAACAACTGACAACGAACAATTAAGTATTAGCAATATCGATGGCTATCTCTGTGAACTGAAAGAAGCCCAAATTCGCGATGGTTTACACATTTTTGGTCAGTGTCCGCAAGGAAGACAACTGTGCGATTTGATTGTAGCGATCGCCCGTATGCCAAGTAGCGATCGTATAGGACTCACTCGTGCAATAGCCCAATCCTGGGGACTAGATTTCAATCCTCTCACCGCAGATCTTAGCCAAAAGCTCTCATTAACTGAAATTGAGTTACTCTCCACAAAAACACAACAACCCTGTCACACCATCGGCGACGCTGTGGAAGCCTTAGAACACTACGCCACCACCTTAGTAGAACAAATACTACAAAACCCTGTCTCTTCTCTAACCACTAACCACTCTTCCCTAACCACTAATCTTGCTTGGATACGCGATCGCCTCCTACCTTCTTTGCAACAAACACAACAAGAAATTACAAATTTATTACGCGGTTTAGATGGGCGGTATGTTCCGAGTGGGGCTTCTGGTGCGCCGACTCGCGGTCGTCCGGAAGTACTACCAACTGGTCGCAATTTTTACTCGGTTGATATTCGGGCAATTCCTACACAAACGGCTTGGGATATTGGGCGCAAAGCTGCTGAGGCTTTAATTGAACGTTACACACAAGACAATGGCGAGTATCCTAAAACTTTGGGTTTGTCGATTTGGGGAACTTCGACAATGCGGACTGGTGGTGATGATATTGCCGAAGCATTGGCGTTGTTAGGAGTACAACCTGTATGGGATGGTTTTTCGCGACGAGTTGTTGATTTGGAAGTTTTACCGCTTTCAGTATTAGGACGTCCGCGCGTGGATGTGACTTTGAGAATTTCAGGGTTTTTCCGCGATGCTTTTGCAAACTTAATTGATTTATTTGATACTGCTGTTGCTGCTGTTGCTGCACTTGATGAACCACCTGAACAAAACCCAATAGCTGCGCAAGTTGCTCAAGAAACACAATTATGGCAAGCAGAGGGGTTAGGTTTAGAACAAGCTGAGGTGCGATCGCGTTATCGCATTTTTGGCTCGAAACCTGGTGCGTATGGTGCAGGACTCCAAGGCTTAATCGAAGCACAAAACTGGCACGATGATGCAGATTTAGCGCGTGCTTATATTAATTGGAGTAGCTACGCTTACTCGCGTTCGGCTGAAGGATGTGCAGTTCCCGAAGCGTTTGCCCAGCGCCTAAAGCAAATGCAAATTGTTTTACACAATCAAGACAACCGCGAACACGATTTACTCGATTCGGATGATTATTATCAGTTTCAGGGCGGTTTAACCGCAGCAGTCCGTTCTCTACAAGGAAAAAACCCGCAAACTTATTTTGGTGACAATTCAATTCCAGCAAACCCTCGCGTTCGTCAACTCAAAGAAGAAATTGCCCGCGTCTATCGTTCTCGCGTTATTAACCCCAAATGGATTGCGGGAGTTATGCGCCACGGTTATAAAGGTGCATTTGAAATGGCGGCGACAGTGGATTATTTATTTGCCTACGACGCGACGGCTAATTGTGTTGAAGATCATATGTATCAAGGAGTTGCAACCGCGTACTTGTTTGATCCTGATGTTCAGCAGTTTATCCAACAAAAGAATCCTTGGGCGTTGCGCGATATGGCAGAAAGACTATTAGAAGCGCATCAACGCGGTTTGTGGTGCGATGTCGATCGCGAGATGTTGGAGAATTTGCGATCGCTTGTTCATCATGCTGAAGCTAGTATTGAACAAACATTAAAGTGATTTTGCCATTTTCAGCCAATCAAAAACCTCTGCTGTAGTTAACTCTAGAGGAATTTCTGCTAGCACTGGTAGGCGATCGCTATCTTGTCTCAGTTCCGGTTGCTGACCTGGCAGGAAAACTAATACACTGCGATCGTCTGGATCAATAAACCAACCTAAGCGACTACCATATTGTAAACAGTGAAGAATGTTGCCAATGACTTTATTTGGCTGTTGATTTGGAGAAAGAATTTCTACTACCCAATCTGGAGGTAATTCAAAGTTATCAGGGACTTCCCCATCAGTATTAAAAGGAATTCGTTGCCACTGGAAGACAGCAACATCTGGAACAATTGAGCGATCGCCAAAGCTACAACGTAGTTCAGGAAAAGCATAGGCAATCTGTTGTTCTTCTGTAATCTCATTAATTGCAGCACACAGCTTACTTTGCAAGCGACTGTGTCTCCCTTTGGGCATCGGTTTTTGAACGATCTCGCCATTGATGTATTCACTTGCTGGTTTCGTCTCAGGAAGCTTGAGAAACTCTGCTAAAGTGATTTTAGATGTTGTAGAGGTCACTGTCTCACCTCTATGTTTTCATTAGTTGTTCAATATTAACGTCAGTTCGATGGAAAAGTGCTGAGCGGTTGAAACCTATAACAGCATTGAGCGATTGACAATTAGCTAGTTTTCTGTAACTCACGCCACTTTGCTGCTTTTTCATTCATCTGTTGGATAAATCCATGCTTTCCATCTATGTAACTATCTATGTCGTATGGATACTTTCTGGCTAACTCGCGTTTCAACTCACTATATTTTTGTGCGTCTTCCAAATGGGCAATCATGTAGTCTCTGAATACTAGATGTTTCTCCACTTCTGGTTCGCCAACTTCAAATGTATGCACATGATGTGTTCTGACACCTACTGCATCGTTTTTGCGAAAGAAACGGCGACCTGGAATACCAAACTCACCCATCGCTTCATAGCCTAAACCTGCCATTGATAAATTGCATTGATCGGTTTTTGCGATCGCTTTTACCTCCACTAACAAATCAATAATCGGTTTGGCGTAGATACTAGGTATTGCAGTACTACCAATATGGTGAATTGCCACTACGTTGTCACCAAAGGCTTGCAAAATGTGCTGTTTTTCTTCTGCAAAGGCGTCTCGCCACTGGGGATTATGGGGAACAACTTCTACTTTTCTCATAGGGATGACTGATTTGATGCTGAGTGCCAACACAAAACTTATCAACTAATCTCTCTCCAGTATTCTGAAGCTGGATCAAGACTGAATTCGAGTGCGATCGCCTAATCTCTATCCTGCTCTCAATTACAATATCTTTGTAAGCCATTCATAGCAGACACTTTTTAATAATCTAGAAGCAGATATGCCAAGAACTCAACGTAACGACAACTTTATCGATAAATCTTTTACCGTTATGGCAGATATTATCTTAAAGATTCTGCCTACAAATAAAAAAGCTAAAGAAGCCTTCGTCTACTACCGTGATGGGATGGCAGCCCAAGCCGATGGAGACTATGCTGAAGCTTTAGATAACTACAACGAAGCTTTAGAATTAGAAGAAGACCCCTACGATCGCAGTTACATCTTCTACAACATTGCCTTAATTCACGCAAGTAATGGCGAACACAATAAGGCGCTAAATTACTATCACGAGGCACTAGAAACAAATCCGCGCCTGATTCAAGCGCTCAATAATATCGCGGTAATTTACCACTACCAAGGCGAAAGAGCTAAAGAAGTAGGTGACAACGACGGTGCAGAAGCTTTATTCGATCAAGCTGCTGATTATTGGAGAAGAGCCATTAGCATCGCCCCCAATAACTACCTAGAAGCGCAAAACTGGCTGAAAACAACTGGTAGAATGCACGAAAACTTTTAGTGAGAGAGTGGCTAGTTGAAGAGTTTTGAGTTTTGAATTATGAGTTTTGAATTGGCTAGTTGAAGAGTGAAAGAGTGACTAGTGAGTAGAAAGCTCAGTGTGATTCCATTACCAATTACCAATTACCAATTACCAATTACCTCCTACCATGATCGATCGCGAACAAGTCCGAAAAGTGGCGCTTTTAGCTCGATTAGAGTTGACTCCACAAGAGGAAGAGCAATTTACTACACAATTGAGTAGTATTCTAGATTACTTTGAACAACTTAGTGAACTAGATGTCACTGACGTACCACCAACAGCAAGAGCAATTGAGGTAAAAAATGTAACACGTCCTGATGAACTACAACCTTATCAGGAACGCGCTGCGATTCTCAGTAGTGCCCCAGAACAAGAGGGCGAATACTTCAAAGTGCCACAAATTTTGAATGTTGAAGAGTAATTACTGGAATTTTTAAGATAGGAAGGTGGGGAGTAGAAATTTGTGTCGTTTATTTAAGTGATAACTGCTGTAAATTAACAGCAAGCTATAAAAGGAGATTCTAACAATGGGTTTGGGTGTTCTCATTGATGGCAAGTGGGTGCCAGAACGCGAACAAGAGGATGAAGGAGGACGGTTTGTGCGTCCTTCAACTACCTTCCGTGACACCATTACTGCTGACGGTTCAAGTGGTTTTAAAGCTGAACCAGGACGTTACCATCTTTATATCTCCTGGGCTTGCCCTTGGGCGCATCGTACTGCGATTATGCGACGATTGAAAGGGTTAGAAGATGTTATTGGTCTTTCGATTGTTGCACCGGTTATCGATCAAAATAGCTGGGAATTCTCTGAAGATGAACCAGGGAGTATTCCGGATACAGTCAACAATACAAATTACTTGTGGGAAGTCTACCTAAAAGCTGAGCCTGACTACAGTGGGAGAGTGACTGTACCTGTCTTGTGGGATAAGAAAACTGACAGTATTGTCAATAATGAATCCCGCGAAATTATCCGGATGTTGGATACTGAGTTTGAAGCTTACGCTAAACAAGATATTCATTTCTATCCGCAAGACTTACAGGAAAAAATTGACGAAACGATTGATGCAATTTATCAACCTGTGAATAATGGAGTTTATCGTGCAGGTTTTGCGACGACTCAATCTGCTTATGAAGAAGCTGTCACAGAATTGTTTCAAGCATTAGATTACTGGGAAAAAGTTTTATCTGACCAGCGTTATTTATGTGGCGATCGCTTAACTGAAGCCGATTGGTGTATGTTCACAACACTACTGCGCTTTGATCCTGTTTACTACGTTCATTTCAAGTGCAACTTGCGGCGAATTGCAGATTATCCTAATCTTTGGAATTACCTAAAAGACCTTTACCAACAAAAGGGTGTCAAAGAAACGTGCAACTTTGACCATATTAAACAGCACTACTACATGAGTCACCCAAAAGTTAACCCGACGCGCATTGTACCAAAAGGACCAGTTCTTGATTTAGATGCACCACATAATCGCTATCGGTTAGGCGCTACTCTGCAAGTGTAAAAACAAAAAACAAATTATCAAGCATTTACGTAGGTACTAATAGCGACCTACGTTGTTTTTTTCAATCAAAATATTCATTGGTTTCCAAATGCAAGAATAATAGATGATGGAGCTAGTGATTAGTAACTCGTGGCTTCAGGCAATAAGTGCTAACTATATACGGGCTAATTCTTAGTTTTACAATGAGGTAAGGCGCTATTGTAAGGAATACCATGATGGCGATCGCAAAAATCACAACGAAAGGACAAATCACAATTCCGAAAGAAATTCGAGATCATCTAGGGCTAGAGGTTGGTAGCTTGGTAGAATTTGTTATTGATGAAACTGGAAAGGTCAAACTCATTCCACTAAACATTCCCGTCGAAGCATTGTCAGGAATTTTGCATCAGCCTGGGGTGAAAGCTGCAACTCAAGAAGAAATAGAAACAGCGATCGCAGAGGGAGCCTGTGATTGGGATTGATACGAATATTCTGATTCGCTACTTCACGAAAGATGACCTAGAGCAATGGGAACTTGCAGTTCAAATCATTCAGAACAACCAACCCTGTTTTGTGAGCAACATTGTTCTGTGTGAAATAGTGTGGGTACTTAAAAGGCAACCATATCAATTTAATAAATGGCAAACTTGTTCGAGTGTGGGTACAAAATCTGGATAGGAAATAGCTGCAGCTTCTGCACGATTAATTGTGGTAGTCCCCGCACTGTTTAGCGCAGCGATCGCTAAACTCATGGCAATGCGATGATCAGTATGACTATCGACATCCGTACCTGTCAGCGGAGTTCCCCCAACAATTTCTAAACCATCAGGAAGTTCAGTCACATTAGCTCCCATGCGTTGCAGTTGATTTGCCATCACCGCAATGCGATCGCTTTCTTTAACACGCAACTCAGCCGCATCGCGAATGACTGTTGTTCCCTGGGCAAAAACTGCAGCTACTGCAAGAATTGGAATTTCATCAATTAATCGCGGGATCAAATCGCCAGCGATTGTGCAACTTTTGAGTTTACTCGAACGGACGCGTAAATCTGCCACAGGTTCGCCCGCAACTAACCGTTGATTTTCTAAGTGAATATCCGCGTTCATCATCGATAAGGCTTCTAAAATACCTGTGCGCGTAGGATTTACCCCCACATTTTCAATAATTAATTCTGAATCAGGAACGATCGCTGCTGCAACTAACCAAAAAGCCGCAGAACTAATATCACCAGGAACGATTACAGTTTGTCCCTGCAATTGCGCAGGTCCTGTTACAGTAACGCTATGTGTTTCAGAATCGATACTGAGTTGTGCGCCAAAAGCTTGTAGCATTCTTTCGCTATGATCGCGTGACAAGGCTGGTTCTGTGACGGTTGTTTCGCCTTCAATCATCAATCCTGCTAGGAGAATACACGATTTAACTTGTGCAGAAGCAATTGGAGAATTGTAGTGAATGGGTTGTAGCGTTTGTCCTTGAATTGCTAACGGGGCTAAAGAATTCTCTTTACGTCCCCAAATTTGCGCCCCCATTTGTTGCAAAGGTTTTACGACGCGGGACATCGGGCGCGATCGCAACGAATGATCGCCCGTAACGGCAAAAAACCGCCCAGGATGTGAAGCTAAGATTCCCAGCATTAACCGTAGTGTTGTTCCAGAGTTTCCAGCATCTAGAACATCAACTGGTTCTTGTAATTGCCCTAATCCAATACCCTTAACAGTGACTAATTCCGTATTTAACTCAGAAATTTCCGCACCCAAAGCTTGAAAGCAACTTGCCGTACTGCGCGGATCTTCACCTAGTAATAAACCTTGAATGCGCGTTTCACCAGAAGCGATCGCACCTAACATCAAAGCCCGATGGGAAATAGATTTATCCCCTGGAACTCGGATACGACCTTGTAAAGATAATCCAGCCGCAGTCTTGATAATGAGATTTTGTTGACGATTCGTCGTTTCTTGCGTGGTGACAACCGACATGGGGATAAACTCACGTAATATGCGTGCGTTTTATCCTACCGCAGTATTAGCACTTAGGTACTTTAGTCTTGCCTAATTTTGTCTGAGTTACCTGCAACATTAGTCCAACCGCATTTAGTAAAGTATCAGCCTTCGTGTCTTCTCACTAAAAATTCATAAAAAGACCAACAATATAAAGGCATTGTTTAAGTAGTAGTGCCATAGTTTACTTTCTTTTGCCCACCTGTCAGTATATTTGCATACATAATCTTAAGGTAAGAGTTTGTCAATACTATTTGAACTTAACAAAAACATAAGCTGAAGATATTTATTGATAATTTCAAACTTTGAAAAAGATTTTGCTTGGGTTAAATTTTAGTATCAAAACATCATAAAAAATATATTTGCTAAGTAAAAAAAGTAAATCGTATTAATTAAAAGAAAATGAAGATAAGTGTTATTATTCCTTGTTATAATGCAGCAGAAACAATTGCTGTGCAACTAGAAGCACTGGCAACTCAAACATGGAAAGATGCGTGGGAAATTATTGTTGTTGATAATGGCTCCACGGATAATTCAGTTGCAATTGTTGAAAAATATCAAAAACAAATCCCAAACCTCCGGTTAATTCGTGCAAGCGATCGCCCTGGTGCTGCTTATGCACGCAATGCTGGTGTGAGAAACGCAACTGGAGAAGCACTATTATTTTGTGATGCTGACGATCAAGTTGAGTCAGGCTGGCTAAGTGCAATGGGAGAAGCACTTCTTAAGTATGATTTTGTGGCTGGACGATTTGATTACACTCAACTCAACGAGTCATGGCTAATTAACAGCGAGATCTTTCAGGTTCAAAAAGCTGGACTTTCGCAGTATGAGTTTTCACCTTATTTACCTTTTGCTGGAAGTGGAAATCTTGGTATTAAAAAAGTATTACATCAAGCTGTGGACGGATTTAACGAAAACTTAATATATGCCGAAGATACTGACTATTGTTTCAGGGTTCAGCTAACAGGTACTCAACTGCATTTCATTGAAGATGCTGTAGCTCAAATTCGCCTGCGCCATACATTAAAAGATATTCATAAACAAGGAAAAAATTGGGCTGAAAGCCATATCTACCTCCGCTTACTATATGGCATTTCACTTAGTAATTTTGTAGTATTTGGTTATCTAATAAAGGTTTTATTATATCCCATAAAAATTATCTTTTACCTTAAAAATAAAAGTAGATTTGCAGAATGGGTGTGGATACTTGGTTGGAATATTGGAATTTTAAAAGGAAGTATTAAGTATTCTCAGAATATGACATTTAAAAATAATGTACTGGCGAAGAACAATAATCAAAAAGTAAAAATTATTACAGCTAATTAGAAAATATGTTGATTAACAAATACTATCAAAAAATCAAACAGCGGTTACTCTTAAAATCTCGATTTATTTATTTATGGTGGTTGTACAAGAAAAGCAAAGCGATCGCCTCGAATCAAAAATCAGCAATCGTCTTTGCACCCCACCAAGATGATGAAACATTAGGTTGTGGTGGCGCAATTGCTTTAAAGTGCGAGCAGGGAGTTCCCTTAGATGTTGTATTTTTAACAGATGGTAGGGCATCCTATGCAGATTATCCGCAAATTTGCCCCGATCAGTTAGTACAAACTCGTCAACAAGAAGCGATCGCCGCCCTTAAAACTCTTGGTGTTTTGCCATCTGCAATTCACTTTCTTGGCAAACCTGATGGTGGTTTATTGCAATTATCTGCCAGAGAACGTCAGCAAACTATTGATCAACTAGTACAGTTGTTACGCGATCGCCAACCGCAAGAGGTGTACATACCCTATAAACAAGATATTCACCCTGACCATAAAGAGACTTATGCTTTAGTACAAGCTGCAGTGCAAAAAACAAACTTATCTATTGAAGTGTTGCAGTATCCTGTATGGACGCGTTGGGTACCACATCAACTTGATTTCAAATCAGTAGAGCTTGCCAACGTATATAGATTACCAATTAATAATGTCATCAACAAAAAAATTAAGGCTTTAGAAGCTTATCAATCGCAGTACTCTAGTGTAGTTCCTGGGATTGAACCAATTCTGCCATCAGGTTTTATGCAATGTTTCTTTTCTCCATACGAAATCTTTTTCAAAGCATCGTAATTAACAATCGTTTCAACACATTTTACATACACCTGATGTTCATCCTGCGTGCTTAGGTGTAATGGTATTAAGCTTTGCTTTAAGAACAGTTGTATAAGTCTTGTTCAAGATAAACTAGCGCTGTACTAGCCATGCGGTCTTTTTGCTCATGCTGACTCGTTACCGTCAACCAGTATCACTCTCACTCATTTCTACAGATTTACCCTTACGGTACGTTGTGCAAACTGCAGCTACGTTAGAACAAAAAGATCGTGAAAGTTTTCATCTTTTGATCTCAGAACCTTCAAAGAAAACTCTGCATCCATCCGCTAGCTCTAGTCTTCTTTGGTTTGAAATTTCACCTGATAGAGTGATTATGACTAGACAAGCAGAAAACCAAGTTTGCTATCGTCACTTTTGGGAACATGGAGTTTACGGAACTAGCCGCTATTGGTTAGGAAACGGATTTTTTCAAGGTAGCGAAAATATGCTGCAACTGCGTAATTTTACTAAGCAGTTAACTTTAGTGAGTCACCCCTTACCGCAGCAACTGCAAATTGAGTATGAATTGTGGTCACAAGTGCAACTGGGTCGTTATATTTTAAAGCTAAAGATGCACCACTGATCAAGCGAATTAAGTAGAACTGCTACCTAAGATAAAAAGACTAAGAAGAGTACCACTATTCCAAAGACTATGGAGTAACATCGGTGCGAGGAGGTTGCGCGATCGCGTATAAACAACACCTAAGACCATTCCTAACACTGTCAGCGGCAAAATTTCGGCGACGCTAAGGTGTGCAACCGCAAACAGCAACGAACTAAGAAGAATTGCGCCCCAAACAGATACATAGCGTGTCAGCGAGGGTAAAAGAAAACCACGAAATAGTAATTCCTCAAAAATCGGGGCGGCGATCGCAGCGGTGAAAAAGAAAATTGCCAGTGCTACTTGATCTTGTGCCTGCAATGCTAAAGATAATAGCGGGTTACTACCTCCTTGCCCTTGCCAGATTTGTTGATTAATCAGTGACACAATCACAACTAGTGGTAGTGCAGCACAATAACCTCCTAATCCCCATAAAAACCAATTTCCTTGTAAGTCAAAGCGAAACCAATTTTTGGGCAAGGGAAAAAAGGGTTTAATCGATAAAACTAGCACTATTAACCCACCCAAAGCTACTGTCAGATAAGTTGTCAAAATATAAAAAGCCTGAACGCGCACGCCTGAACCTGAAGGTGGTCTAATTTGCAGTAGCGCAAATCCCAAGGGGACAGCAATTTGACCCATAAAGAAAAAACCGAGGATAAACACCTGCCAAACAGTTTCACCAGTCCAAGGAGTTGACCAACGTGCATCTTCATTTTGTGCTAATAGCGCATCTTTGCCTTTCAATAAGCGCTGGGCACATAAAAATAGCAGTAACCCAATACCTACTATGCCACCGAAAGCTGGTAAACTCCCGATAAATGCGAGTTTAATTAAAGCTTGCTGCGCTGTTGCTTGTTCCGTTGCTTGTAATTGTGTCAGGGTATCTTGGCGTTGCTGGATTTGATAAAGTTGAGATAGAGCACGATAGCGAAACCAACCATCTAAGTTATTTTGGAGTAGTTGTTCTCCATCAGGTATTATCCGAGGAGGATCGCTCCAAAGTCCAATCAAAACAGTAGCAGTTTCGGCTAGCACTGCTTGCTGTTGATTATTAACTTGCTGTTGAAAGTTTGTCCAAGTTTGAATTGCGGTATCTGTTTGTCCTTGCTGTACCTGTAGAAGTCCTAGCCGTAGATCTAATTCAGCAATTAGTCTTTGTAATTGAGCGCGGGATTGTTGTAATTGTTCCTGCTGTCGCGGACGCGAAGTATTTGTAACTGGTGCAATTTCAGACTGTGGCTTAGGAGTTGCAGGGGTAGTTACAGATTCCGACTGCAACTGTTTAAGTTGATTGTTAGCTTTGTCTAAGTTAACCTGTGCTGACGTTCTTGCTTCTTGATATTGCTCTAATGCGGAATTAAGCGGTTGTTCTCCGAGTAAAGCACTGCGGGCATTGCTGAGACTCGTGCTGTCATCGCCTTGAGGTTGCCACTCTTGCGCATGTAAAAGTAAATTTGCTTGGTACAGTTCTAAACGACTTTGAATTTGTGGTTGTTGCCAGCTTTCCCACAAAGACGCACCAGCAAACAAAATTGCAACTACTGTTAGCAAACTTAAGATGATCCGCTTAATTGTCATCAATCCCCCCGTTACAGCCTGATTGAGAGCGCGATTCGCACCCTTGTGGAATGATAGCAAGGATTGAGAGCAGGGGAGCAGAGGGGCGAGACGGGAAGTCGTCAAGTGTTGAGTGTTGAATTATGAGTGTTGAGTTAAGAAAATTCTTTTAATTCAAAAGGTGCTAAGGCACTGCTACGCTAACAAAATTCAAAACTAACCACTAGTCACTAATTCTCTTGTTAACAAGTGTTCATCGCACGTTAAAATAACGCTGGCTTGCCTGTGCTGCAAATGCAGTGAGCTAGGTAATAGAAGTGCTGTTGGAGGATAACTAGATTGACCACTCGTGTAATCATTGTGCGTCACGGTCAAAGCAGCTACAACACTGAAAAGCGCATTCAGGGTCGTAGTGATGTGTCAACTTTAACTGAAAAAGGGCAAAACGATGCTCGTAAAGTTGGTGCTGCGCTGAGTCACTTAAATTTTGCTGCCGTTTATACGAGTCCCCTACAGCGAGCAAAACACACAGCAGAAATGATCTGCAGTTGCTTGGCTACATCACTAAAGCCCCAACCCTCCAGTAACTTGATGGAAGTTGATTTGCCTTTATGGGAAGGAATGGTTTCATCTGAGGTACGTGAGAAATTTCCTGATGCTTACCGTCTGTGGCATGAACATCCAGAGCAACTTGTCATGGTAGTGCGATCGCGTGAAAACAACGAATATTTCCCAATCCTCAGTTTGTACGAACAGGCAAAGCAATTCTGGGAAGAAACTTTGCCGCGTCATGCAGGAGAAACGATTCTCATCGTTGGGCACAATGGCATTAACCGCGCTTTAATTAGTACTGCTTTAGGAATTTCACCTCAACGTTACCACTCGATACAGCAATCGAACTGTAATGTCACAGTATTAAACTTTGATCCGGCGACTCCCTCACATCAGAAAGACAGCAAGTGGGGAGCGGTACAGCTAGAATCACTCAATCAAACTGCTCATTTAGGCGAAGTTTTACCTTCATTACGACCACATCATCAAGGGCAGCGCCTTCTACTTGTTCGCCACGGTGAAACTGAATGGAATCGCCAAACACGGTTTCAGGGGCAAATCGATGTTCCGCTTAATGATAATGGTCGGCAACAGGCACAAAAAGCTGCAGAATTTCTAAAAAATGTCCAACTAGATTTTGCAGTCAGTAGCCCGATGCTGCGTCCTAAAGAAACAGCGGAAATTATTTTGCAGCATCATTCTAAAATTCAACTGCAGTTACATGCCGATCTCCAAGAGATTAATCACGGACTTTGGGAAGGTAAATTAGAAGCAGAAATTGAGCAAGCGTTTCCAGGTGAATTACATCAATGGCGGACAGCACCAGCAGAGGTACAGATGCCCCAAGGCGAGAATTTACAGCAAGTCTGGCAACGTAGTGTCACTGCGTGGCGGAGTATTCTTGATTCAGCAGCAAGTCAAACTAATGCACTAGTTGTAGCGCATGACGCGACAAATAAAGTGCTACTTTGTCACGTTTTAGGGTTATCACCTGCTCATTTCTGGAACTTCCGTCAAGGAAATGGGGCTGTTAGTGTAATTGACTATCCGCAAGGTGCGGCAGGTTTACCTGTACTGCAAGCAATGAATATCACAACTCATCTCGGTGGAGGTGTTCTTGATAAAACTGCCGCAGGGGCGTTGTAAAGTACTGAGTAATTGGTGTCAGGTGAGCAATCTGTATCCAAGTAAAATTCATGAAGAGTGAACTACTACAACAAGTTCGAGTAATTGATCCTGTATCGAATACCGATAAGGTGGTTGATGTTTTAGTTGTTGATGGTGTGATTCGAGCATTACAGGAAAATATTTCTGATTATCCAACAGATACGCAGGTGCGTAGTTGTCGCGGGCTTGTGTTAGGACCTGGATTGGTAGATTTGTATAGCCACTCCGGTGAACCAGGTTTTGAAGAACGAGAGACTTGGCGATCGCTAATTGCATCTGCTTTATCTGGCGGTTTTACTCGATTGCATATTTTACCGGATACTATGCCTGCAATTGATAACCTGTCAGTGTTAACTCGGCTACAACAGAACCTAGAAGCAGCCACAGTTAAGGTTAATTTTTGGGCAGCACTGACGCTTGGTGTTAAAGGTCAACAAATGACCGAATTAGCAGAGTTAGCCAGCGAATCTCATGTAGTCGGTTTTGCCGATGGTCGCGCAATTGAAAATTTAGCATTACTACGGCGCTTGCTGGAATACATTAAACCAATCAACAAGTCTGTTGCGCTTTGGGCGTGTGATTCGCAGTTGGCAGGAAATGGGGTGATGCGCGAAGGTACTCAATCAGTTCGCTTTGGATTGCCAGGAAATCCGGCGATCGCTGAAACTGCTGCGTTGGTTGCTATTCTGGAAGTTGTTGCTGCGGTTGGTACTCCGGTACATATTATGCGGGTTTCGACTGCACGCAGTGTCGAATTAATTCAGGCGGCAAAAGCACAAGGTTTACCAATTACTGCAAGTACGACTTGGATGCACTTGCTTTGCGATACTCAAGCGGTAAAAAGTTACAATCCACATCTGCGATTAGAACCACCTTTGGGGAATACTATCGATGTTCAGGCACTACGTCAGGGGGTACGTTCGGGGACTATAGATGCGATCGCTATCGATCACACTCCTTATACCTACGAAGAAAAAACTGTTGCTTTTGCTGAAGCTCCTCCTGGTGCAATTGGTCTAGAGTTAGCCTTACCTTTGCTGTGGCAAAATCTTGTAGAAACGAGTGAATGGTCAGCAGTTGAATTGTGGCGCAGTCTCAGCACTTATCCCACTCAGTGTTTACAACAAAAACCTAGTACTATTTCTCCTAACACCGCTGCAGAAATGATTCTTTTCGATCCTCAGCAGACGTGGACGGTAGAGTCACAAACACTAAAATCGCTTTCTACTAATACCCCTTGGTTGGGACATAAATTAACTGGTCGTGTTGTCCAAACTTGGTTGTCAAAATCAGGAAACTGATTCAATTCGGGGAATGTGCCAGAGTTAAATAAAATCTTTGATGAACATGGTAACAGCAAGAAAAAATAAGTTGCCCCACATTTGTTGGGTAATGGGTAATAGATACTGCTTGACCAATTACCAGTTACCAGCCCTTAAGTTATGTTTATTTTTCCCCACTTACTTAGTCAGGGGTAGCTGTTTGTTTGATGGTTAAATATCCCAAGGAGAGAGCAGCATGAAACGAGTTCAGCAATTTACTGCAATTATTGAGCGTGAAGGAGATGGTTACGTAGCGTTGTGTCCAGAATTGGATATTGCTAGTCAAGGGAATTGTGTAGAGGAAGCAAAAAATAATTTGATTGAAGCTGTGCAACTATTTTTTGAAGTAGCAGATCCTTCAGAAATACAAAATCGCTTACGTACAGAAGTCTTCGTGACTCGATTGGAGGTTGCCGTTGGGTAAGTGCGAGTTTTATCCGGTCGAGAAGTCTGTCAAATTCTGGCAACACATGGCTTTGTGGAAGTACGACAACGCGGTAGCCATATCATTATGCAACTTAAAACTGAAGAAACAACGATTACGGTGCCTGTACCTAATTATGCAGAACTAAAGATAGGAACTTTGCAATCAATTATTCGCCAATCAAGATTGCCACGTCATCTTTTTGAGGTTGTTTAATGCCATTCCATTTGAGGGGGAACGACGGTCAAATTTACAGGCAGTTCAAGTTAATGCAGTGCCAACATGGCGATACCCAATCGATAATAAGCTAGTCTACTTTTTTCTAGCGCTGAATGTATCGCTGATGGTGATTCCTATTCCAGGTGGTGGATGCAGATTTTTTGCCTTTACCACCGATCCCGATCCATCCCAAAAAGAGCCGCCGACGCTGGAAGAAATGCGATCGCTGTTGCCCGAACTTAGCTATCGTAGCCAATCTACTCACATTAGTCAGATATAACTAAAGAGCGAGTTTTAAGCTCAGCAGTTGTATTGCCAAGGATCTCAAAGACATTGATAGTTTCTCAGTTTAATTCTCCTACTCGATTAGGAGGCCAAAAGCGGACTACTGCACGTCCTATAATGTTGTCGCGCGGGACAAAGCCCCAAAAATGGCTATCATAACTATTGTTTCGGTTATCACCCAGGACTAAGTAAGAGTCTTCTGGTACGAACACAGGTCCATACAAGTACTGAGGAGGAGCTTCGATGTAGTTCTCTCGTAACGGCTGGTCGTCAATGTAAACTCGTCCACCTCTCACTTCTACCTTATCTCCTGGAAGCCCTACAATTCTTTTGATAAAAGCATCTTTGAGATTTGGGTTTTCTTGAATAATCCCTTCAGTGGGAGAAAATACGACAATATCTCCTCGTTGTGGGTTCGTGAAGCGATAACTCAATTTATCGACAATCAACTTGTCATACTTTTGTAGCGTTGGTAGCATTGACTCAGAAGGTATCCAACGCGCTTCAGCTACAAAGGTACGAATTCCTAACGCAAGAATAATACTCAAAAAGATTGTTCTTCCTAGTTCGCCAATCCAAGAACCTTCGTTTTCTTGTCGCGAATTTTTATTCGATGCTTGATCTGGCACACGAGACATAGAGCTTTAATTAAAACAACGGAAAGATGTTAATAACTAATCTAACGAGCGAAAATACTTTGATTTATTAATTCTAACTAGAAAAAGCTTACATTAATGTAACACTGGTATCCTGAAAAGTTTTGTTGAATTTTTAGGATTTGAACGAAAGACATGGTAACTGTGTGGTTTTACTGTAGAAGAAGATAGTCACGAAGGAGCGCCCAAACAACTTGTGTAGCGATGAATGTGGTTAGGACATTACTTAAGCTTATAATTATTGTCTTGTAAAGTTTGCGGGCAATCTAACCTTTGCTGATCTAACTATCTTTTGACTCTGACCCCTGACCCTAACCTCTGCTATATGTGCTGTTTTGTCAGTTTTTATGTAAATCCTGCTATTTTCAAAGTATAGTCACCTGTCACACTAAACTCCATTCCTTCTGCATTGTCATGTCATCTACAAATCTTTTAATCCGCCACGCCCAAATTCTTTTACCCAATGGTGACTTTTTGAGTGGGGATGTGCTGATACGCGATCGCCAAATTGCGCAAGTCGCGCCAGAAATTACACCACCAGTGGATGCAACAGATCTTACTGAGATAGACGCAACAGGTTTAACTTTGTTGCCAGGTGCGATCGATCCTCAAGTCCATTTTCGCGAACCAGGCTTAGAACACAAAGAAGATTTATTTACTGCCAGCTGCGCGTGCGCCAGAGGCGGTGTGACTTCCTTTCTAGAAATGCCCAACACTCGCCCATTAACTACCAATCAGCAGGCTTTGGATGATAAACTCCAACGGGCGAAGCAAAAGTGCTTGGTAAATTATGGCTTTTTTATCGGAGCTACTGGAGAGAATACACCTGATTTACTGACAGTGAATCCTACCCCAGGAATTAAAATTTTTATGGGTTCGATGCACGGTCAATTATTAGTCGATAAAGAAGTTGCCTTAGAGGAAATTTTTTCGCAAGGCGATCGCTTAATTGCAGTTCATGCAGAAGATCAAGCCCGCATTAATCAAAGAAGACAAGAGTTTGCTGGAATTAAAGATCCAGCAATTCATTCGCAAATTCAAGATGTTACAGCAGCTTTAAATGCGACACAACTTGCGTTAAAACTTTCTAAAAAATATCAGCGACGATTACATATTTTGCATATGTCAACCGGTGACGAAGCTGAATTGTTGCGTCAGGACAAACCTAGTTGGGTAACAGCAGAAGTTACGCCGCAGCATTTATTGTTGAATACTAATGCTTATGCCAAGATTGGGACTTTGGCGCAGATGAATCCACCACTACGATCGCCCCATGATAATGAAGTATTGTGGCAAGCTTTACTTGATGGTGTGATTGATTTTATTGCGACCGATCACGCACCGCATACGTTAGAGGAAAAAGCTCAAGAATACCCAAATACACCTTCAGGAATGCCAGGAGTAGAAACATCGTTAGCGTTGATGCTGACGCAAGCTATGCAAGGGCGTTGTACAGTAGCGCAAGTTTCACACTGGATGTCTACTGCAGTTGCTAAGGCTTACCGGATCCCGAATAAAGGTGCGATCGCTGCTGGTTATGATGCGGATCTTGTCTTAGTCGATCTCAACACCTATCACCCCGTTTTGCGCGAAGAGTTACAAACCAAGTGTCGCTGGAGTCCTTTTGAAGGGTGGGAACTTACAGGATGGGCTATAACGACAATTGTCGGCGGTCAGATTGTATACAACAAAGGCAAGCTTGATACAAACGTTAAAGGCGAAGCATTACGGTTTGATGCTCGCCAATAGAGAGTTTTGAGTTTTGAGTTAAGAAATTCTTTTCATTAGACTTCTTGCCTAAGTACTTAAACTGTCATGTTGAACTTTGCGAAACATCTCGCGAGATTCTGCGCTACATGACATTCCGCTGGGAATGACATCCATCATTTTTCGACTTTTGTAAGAGTTTTATTCAAAACTCAAAATTCAAAACGTGCTAACGCACCGCTACGCTAACAAAACTCAAAACTCTCTAAAAATTATCCACTACGTCGCAACATGCCATTACCTTCAACAATCTTCATAACGCGATCAACGGGGAGATTGTACATTCTTTGAACAACTCCTGAAGACCAATAAACTTCAATTCGGTCAATGAGGGTATTGTTTTTTAGCCCAAAATGAACACGTTGATGATCTTGACCATATAAGTGCATTCCTCCTCCCTGTTCTCGCACTTGAGTGACACCGCCTGCTGTTAGTAACACTCTAGTACCAATGCCATCGCGGTTAGATGCTATCCCTTGTAAATCAATTTCCACCCAATGGTTTTGATTGCCAAGGTTACGGAAGAGTTGATGTGGAGTTCCTGTATAAGTTTTCTGTGTAGCTCTTAATACAGTACTACCCATAAACAAATCCAAAAAACCATCAACGTTATAATCTGCTACTGCAACACATGGACCAAAGATAGTTTTTGTCATTTGGGTAACAACATGAAATCCTGGATGACGTCCCGCAGCACCACCTGCATTAGGAACAACTCTAAAAGTTCCATTACCTAGATTTTCATACAGAACACTTGGTAAGCTGTAAGACTCATAACCCCGTAAGACGTACAAATCAACATCCATATCGTTATCAAAATCTCCAGCAACAACAGAGTGTGCTAGCAGTGGATTACCAATACCAGATCCTTGCGTGCGATTAACATATTGTTTAGTGGCAGGATTATAAAGAAGTAACACATCTGGTAAATCGAATTGGGATAGATTAAGTTGACTAAAACCAATTCGATTTAAGTTAGACATTGGTTGAGCCGTTTCTATGACTAAATGAACTAACTTATACCGAGGAGAAGAAAGCCGCACTGTCCAAGTCTGAGTAGCTGGTGTATAGCCAATGTATAAGCCAGCATCAACACCAGCAGTATGTGGTTTCATTCCTCTAACTGTTGAATCTTGTGGCGATAGCGAAAATCCCAACTTCCCTGGTTGTCTTCCTTGAGAACCAATGAAGATCTCTGGACGACTTATATCTACTGGTCCTTCTCCTACAGGTGAAGTGCGGAAATCAAATGTGACGTTTCCACTCGTCTTAAAACTGACTCCTACTTCCCGTTGGAAAGCTACTAGCTTCGCCAATGCTAGATTTGCATTTGTCTGATGTACGCTAGGAACGCGAATTAAACGATTTCTAGGTAGAAAAACGTCTGGGTACGAGTCGTTGTTGAAGTCAGCAATGACTGAGTCTGAAGTAAACTGATGAGCGGGTAATCTACCAGTAATATCGCGAAAAGGTAGTGTTGTGGTATCGTATATTTTCTGTGGGTACTTAGCTGCACTATGGATCACTATATCCTGTTTGCCATCACCAGACACATCAGCAAGTTGGGCAAAGTCTGAAGCATGGCTTGTTTGTAAACCAACCGCTGCATTGGCATTGTGAAAAGCACTTTGAAGTCGTCTGAATAAGGTACTGGGTGCTCTTCCATCTGGTCGGATATCATTTAACTGCAAAACATCCAACAGTCCATCTTTATTCCAGTCCAACCACAGCGGTGCGCGACCTCTTCCTAGAGGAAAATCTAAACCCCAAGCCGCCGCTTGCTCTTGTAACTTTCCTTGATTATTAACAAGGAAAAAGTTTTTTTCTTGACCATAGCCAGCCCGTGCCCCTGTCACTACAAATAAATCAGGGTCGCCATCATTATCAAAATCACCCCAAGCTGAACCATGCGAATCACCAGTCACGCCACGTTGGGGCCAAACTTGCGAAATGATGTTTTTGAATTTACCACCGCCCATATTGAGATAAAGACTGGGAAATTTTGCTCCTTTAGGCTCATTTGGGCTTCTGTAGCCATGAGGCGTAATCCATAAATCAGGCTTGCCGTCACTGTTGAAATCTAACCAAGAAACACCGTGAGTTTCATCCTTTGTTGACATAATTCCAGCATTGGCAGTGGAATCCTGAAACTTGATTGTAGAATTTACCTGGTTAGTAAAACTATGGCTAACCTTGGTTGTAAGGCTGAAAACTAGTGTTGCTATGCCAAAGCATAACAGCATTTTTAGCAGTTTATGAAGTCGCACATGCACCCCCTTCCGCTGGACTTGACAGCAGATTGATGTCGTGTTAGAAATAGAATCGGAATTTGATAAATAGCAACGTGTTCCTAGGTAGCAAAGTTTTACCTAAGAGTTGCCTGTAGAGATAGCAGTAAGCCGATCTCAAAAAGGCAGAGAAGTTAAATAGGTAGCAGATATCTACCTTCCCTAAAAACTTAGGGATAATACAGTTTCTAGTTTCTAGGCAAGATAGAGCTAGAAATGCAAAATTTAGATTAAGATAACCAAACTTTTAGTAGGATTTATAGGTTTAAGCTCGAAAGCCCAAACCTTAGCTAATAGAATATAGAAAATCAAACTTATTAGATGCAAATATAGTGTTAATGTAGCATTAACAACTCCTTTACGTTAAGTCAACTTAAATAGTAGACTAGTACCTTAAAGTTAAGATTATGTCAGCATTTATCTCTTAACTTCTCTTAATTGAGTTCAACAGGATTACTCCGGATAGTATAATTGTTATTCATGAGCATAAATAGACCACAGAACATAGCATTTATACTTCCTGGATTAATGCCAAACTTACTAAAAGTCTTATGCAAGTTAATAAACCGTACATATAAAAGATAGAAATATAATTTCTACCTATATATCTCTTGTAAGCCATTTTAAAAGGTAAAATCAACGAACTAAATAGAACTTTACAAAAACAGTATTTAGATACTATTGAGCAAATAGTCACTAAATTTAAACTAAAATATTTGCATCTATCAAAAGTGATAAATAGTATTAGTATGAGATTAAAAAGGCGATCGCTATACTACAGCAATAAAAATGTATCTTCATTTAGTTAAATCTAAGAAGTTGAGTTGAACGCCAACAGCAGACAATTCTACTTGACGACCATGAAGATTATGATGACTGAGACGGATGCTGATATAACTTTGTGGTAAGTAAGGCAAGCGTTCTGCCCATTCAATCGCCGTGATACCCAAATCCACATCAATACCTTCCCAGTAAACTTCTGGGTGCAATGCAGTAACTTCTTCAGGTTCTAGACGATACAAATCTAGGTGATAAAGTGGTAAGCGTCCTTCTGTGTACTCATTAATTAAAGTAAAAGTAGGGCTAACAATTGATTCGGTAATTCCTAATCCTTTACCAATACCTTGAACTAAAGTTGTTTTGCCAGTACCTAAATTGCCTTCTAGTAAAATAACAATTCCAGCCTTTAAATGTTGTCCTAATAAACTACCTAAATGTGCTGTAGCTTCTGTATCTGTTAGGATAAAATCAAAACGATCAACTATCATAAGTTAGCGCGTAACCTCCGTAGATATTATAAAAATAACCACTACTAAATTTGATAATTATTATAAAAGAGCTGGTAGATATAAAACTCCATAGTGTAAGGTTAGCAAGGTCATATTTAATAATACTTGTGCAAGCCAATTAGAAGCTTATCTATGAGCGCGACCATACCATCGTAGTAATACTCGTGCTAATGCTTGGGGATTATGTCGCACCAGTCCTGTTTCCTCATCCTCATCCATCACATTTGCTAACACAATTCGCCTTCCTAAGCGGGCGACAACATCGCGATCTAGAAATACAGGATGAGAGTTTTCTTGTGCGTAGCGTAAAAGGCTTTTTTCTGAGGGAGTTCTTCTATGAACTAAGACTGCGCTAAATAGTTTTTGTCCACACGCAGCATCGATCGCACGAATATGATCGGAGACAGTATAGCCTTGTGTTTCTCCTGGTTGAGTCATCACGTTGCATACATAAATACAAGGAACAGGTGTTTTGCCCCCTTTACAGCGTGCCGCGATCGCCTGCGCAATTTCTGGTACTAATAAATTAGGAATAACGCTTGTATAAAGACTTCCAGGACCAATAATAATATAGTCAGCTTCATGAATCGCTTGAAGTGCTTTAGGTAATGCTGGCGGTTCGGCGGGAGTACAGCCAATTTTGAGAATACAGCCCCCTGCTTTAGTAATATTAGATTCACCTTCAATGCGACGACCATCTGCTAATTCTGCCCATAAACGCACATCACTCAGCGTTGCCGGAAAAACTTGTCCGCGAATAGCAAGTACTTGAGAACTTGCTGCGATTCCCTGTTCTAAATCTCCCGTAATTTCACTCATTGCGGTGAGGAATAAATTGCCAAAACTATGACCAACTAAACCATCACCAGCCCGAAAGCGGTATTGAAAGAGTTCTGTCAAAAGCTTTTCCTCGGAAGCAAGGGCAGCTAAACAGTTGCGAATATCTCCTGGGGGAAGAACCCCAATTTCACGCCGCAACCGTCCTGAAGAACCACCATCATCAGCTACAGTGACAATTGCAGTAATATTTGCACTGTATGCCTTGAGTCCCCGCAGTAACGTTGATAATCCCGTCCCGCCACCAATTGCGACAATTTTCGGTCCACGATGCAAGCGGCGGTGTGTTAACAAGACATCGATGAGTTCTTCATCGCCACCTTCTGGTCTTAGTACTTCAGTAATTGAACCTACTGTGCGGGTTTGTCCCCAGAAGATCAATAAAGCTCCGATGAGCAACACCAAGGGACCGCTAATATAATTAGGAACAACATTAGCGATCGTGCCTACAATGTCCTGCATTAACTGCAAGGCATAAAAAATAGGTGTCAGTTTGACCCAAATTGCCAAACCCAAGCCAACTAACAACACTCCACCAGCGCTTAAAAGTAACCAGCGTTTGACAAATAGCCCAGGCGCTAACCACTTAAACCACTGACCAACTCGATGAGGGGCGCGATGGAATGAATCCTGCTTAATGCTTCGTAAGGTTTTGAAAGGAGCAAACGGCATATGCGACTCTTCAGCAGGGAGATACCAAAATGTATACCAAACCCTTGTTACTTTAGTAGGCGATCTAACTTTGTCAAGTAACTTAACTAGGTGGGGACACTCTCGTGTGGGGTTTCCCTCATTGAGGAGCCAGTGCCATTGCGGGGGGTACCCCTCGTTGTAGCAACTGGCGTAGAAGTGTCTAGTGAATTTATAGCTCTAATTTAAGATTAGAGAACTCATAATTTTATGTATTTTCATGTAATATCGATGGAATTCACCGTATTTGACTAGTACTTTGTCATTAAAGTTGCATCTACTTTTACACAATTTGGGTACTAGGTGTTAATAACAACCTGGCGATCAGGAAATCAATATGGAAAAGCGAATTTTAGGAATAGATCCTGGTCTAGCTATTTTGGGATTCGGCACAATTAGCGCAACTTTGCAGCGATTTAATGCCTCTGGGGCGATCGCACCCAAAGCTACCAACTCAGAAGTCATCACCAAACGAGAATTAACATTACTTGATTTTGGCGTCATTCAAACTTCAGCCAATGTTGAGATGGGAAAGCGGCTGTGTACGATTTACGAAGACTTAAATACTTTACTGGAACAGTCACAACCTGACTTAGTTGCTATTGAAAAGCTGTTTTTCTACCGAATGGCAAGTACGATTAGTGTAGCTCAAGCTCGTGGTGTGATTATGCTGGTGCTAGCACAGCACGATATCCCTTTTGTTGAGTTTACGCCAGCCCAAATTAAACAAGCACTCACTGGCTGGGGTAATGCCAAGAAATACGAAGTCCAACAAGCGGTCGCCCAAGAGTTAGATTTAGATTATATTCCACGTCCTGATGATGCCGCAGATGCGCTTGCTGTTGCCCTAACAGCGTGGTACAGCAGAGGTCAGGGATCAGAGGTTTGGGATCAGGGTTAAAATAGAGTATTGCTGTATCAGTTATCATCCTATATTGGCTTTACGGTTGTTATGTATGGGTGAGCAGAGTGAGTCTTTCTAATTCATTACCCATGACCCATTACTAATCTTTAGTGAGTATCAAGTTTGCGTAGAATTGGCACAGCATAACCAATGCAACCAGCTAACAACATACACACTGCACACAGCACATACAAAAATGCTATTCCAGATCCGGCACTAGTACCGAAAATTGGTTCTAAGTAACGCGCGATCAAATGTTCAGATTGCATCGCAGGTTCAAATACTTTATCCGCCAAGGGACCTGCAAGTAAAACTGCGATCGCTGAAATAACCTGCAAAGCCAAAGACTGTGCTGCAAATACTTTTCCTTGAATGGCTGGCTCGACTTTTGTCATCCAAATTGCGGTATCGCAACTATCCAAAATCGGAAAATTTAAGGAGGAGCAAAACTGTGCAGGTAGCCAAACTTGCGCTCCTCGCCCTAAGCCAAACACAATTTTACTAATTCCTGCCCCCATCATGCCGCGCAAGACACCATCAATTCGTTGGCGCGGTCCTCCCCATGTACTAATTAACAATGCGCCTGTAACGCCGCCAAGCCCTGCAGCAACGGCTGTACTTCCAAGGATACGAGCATTGTTTTGCGTTCGCGAAAGAATCAGTGGCAAATAAAGCGAATCACCAATATCGTGCGGTAGCCAGAACAACAAGTTAATCATCAACAAGGCAAGTAAGCCGCGATGGTTGAGAATGTAGCGCATCCCAAATTGCAATTCTTGCCATTGTGTAAGAGAGACAGATTTAGAGTTGTGACTCGGTTGGGGAATGGCGACAAACAGAACAGTTGCGATCGCGACACTAAAAGTGATGATATCGATAAGTGCAATTCCAGCGATGCCGATCGCATAATACAAAAATCCGGCTAGAGGTGGAGCGATAATTTGCGAAACTCGACCGGATAATGCTCGCATTCCACTGACGCGGATATATTGCTGTTGTGGCACCATCAAGGTAATTGAAGCGGAATAAGCGAGTTCTTGTACTTGTTGAAATGCTCCGGCGATCGCACCAATCAGATATAACTCTGCCAGATGTGCAAATTCGCACTTGTGTAAAGCAGCAAAAATGCAACTGTTGTCAGTACTGTAACCGTATCGCCAACGATCATTAAATACTTCCGCCGCCAGCGGTCGACGATTACACCTGCGATCGGAAAAATGAGGATACTTGGTAGTAAAGTAAAGAAACTCCACAGCGTGAGTGTTGTTGCTTGTTGTGTTTGCTCCCACACCCAAATTTCAATCGCAAAGCCTGTCATAATGCTGCCAATTGTTGAGACAAGTTGACCTAGCCAAATAATGATAAAGATACGCACGTTACACTCAATTAGCAATTAGCAAGAACTGCCTATTGCCCTTTTTTGGTAAAATAGAAGCGTGTTTTGAGGGTTGCATTCATGTCTCAATCTGCTACCCCAGAGTCTTTGTTGACGGATATTGACATGGCGCTTTCGTCTGCGGAGGACACCTCTGCATTATTAGCTGACGATATCGCAGACATTGAATTTCCTCCTAGTGATTTATTAAGTGATGAACCGCCCTTGGAAACAGATTTTCATCGCGATCAAATTGATTTATTAATTCGTCTACTCAAATGGTGGTGGCGTGAACGAGAAGACTTTTATGTTTCTGGCAACTTGACGATTTACTATAATGAACGACAACTCAAATCGCGTGACTTCCGAGGACCTGACTTTTTTGTCGTCTTGGGTACGCAAAAAAAAGACCGTAAAAGTTGGATAGTGTGGCATGAAGAGGGTCAATATCCTAATGTGATTGTCGAGATTTTGTCGGATAAGACAGCAGTTGTTGATAAAGGTTTGAAAAAACAGCTTTATCAAGATACGTTTCGCACGCCAGAGTATTTTTGGTTTGATCCGGTGAGTTTAGGATTTAAAGGATTTCATCTGCAAAACGGTCAGTATGAAGAAATCGCACCCACACAAGAGGGTAGATTATGGAGTCGGCAACTAGAGCTATACTTGGGTGTGCATGAGCGTAAATTGCGCTTGTTTACAGCGGATAACATCTTGATTCCTTCACCAGAGGAGCGAGTCGAGGAAATGGAGCAGACAATCGAGCGCTTACGAGAACAGTTGCGATCGCAAGGTATTGAACCTGAAAGTTAAGTTTTGCCAACAAGTGGTAACAACAATTCGGGCAACTGTTGCAAAATCAACTCATCAGTAATTGGTCCGCGAATATTACTTCCCCAAAGCTGATAATCAACAAAAAATATGCGGTTTTCTTGAAAAGTTTTCATCGTTTTTAAAAGTGGATGCTGACTCCATGCTTGCTTTAACTCCTTTTCTGGGTTGTATAAACCTTCTGTCCAGCCAATAACAAAAATTAAATCTGTATCAATCGTGGGTAAAACTTCAAGCGAAATCTGCGCCCATGTATCGGGTGTCGTTGGTATAGGATTAACAATTTCAAATCCGATCGCATTCATTAATTCCCCTGCGGTACTATCAGGCGCGACTGAAACTTGACTTGCTAATTGATTCGTACTAATCACAAGAACGCGAGGGTACGCCGCAACCACAGGAGCTAATTTTTCACGCGCAGTTGCTAACTGTTGGGGAAATGCTGCAAGTAATTTTTTTGCAGCAGCTTCACGATCGAGTGCTTGAGCAATTCCTGTGATATCGTTTGTCCAATGCTGATTCTCACCTTTCGTATCGTCAAAAAGAAGCGTTGGGGCAATTTTTGAGAAAAGTTGGTATCGATCTTGATGCAACCAACTTTCGCCGATAATGACATCAGGTTTGAGTTGCACCAAAGTCTCTAAAGATGGGTTTTGGCGATCGCCTAAATTAACTGGTTGTGTTGTCATACGATTTCCTAAATGAGGAATTTGTGTTGCTGGGTTGTCAAAACGCGGTAAATTTAATCGCACCGTCTCAGCATACGCCGCAGGTTGCACGCCCAAAGCCAAAATACTATCTAAAATATGCGGACTCAGCGCCGCAACTTTTTCAGGTTGACCACAAACTTGCGTTTCACCCATTTCGTGTTTTACTAAGCGACATCCTGATGATGCAACTGAAACTGCACTTGGTGGCGATTGACTACTACAAGCTGTAATGAACAGGAATGCTAGCAATCCTAAAAACCAAGATTTGATGCGGTATTTACTCATTGGTAATTGGTAACTGGTGATTGGTAATTGGTAATTGAAAAGAAGCCCTATTCCCTATTACCCATTACCGATTCCTCACATCAAAACTCAAAGAAAATACTACCAACAATATTCAATGGCGCACCTGGATATACAATGTCATAGCCTTGCGCGGTTTGGTAATACTCGGTATCAAATAAGTTTTGAACGTTAATTTGCGCCCGCCAGTTGTCGCGTCGGTAAAATAAAGCGATATCTGTACGCAAGTAGCTTGGTAGTCTAAAGTTAGGAGGATCGAAAGCTACTGAACCTGGGCGATCGCCTACATAAAGCAACCCTAATCCAAATCCTAACCCTTGAAGATTACCATTTTGGATTTCGTAAGTTGTCCATAAACTTGCGGTATTTTCGGCGACATTGGCAAGCCGACTACCAACGGGTAACTCGTTATCTTCTGTCACTTCGGCATCGGTGTAAGCATACGCAGCAATGACATTCCAACCTGGTAAAATTTCACCTGCAACATTGAGTTCAATTCCCTGGCTGCGCTGTTCGCCCACCTGAATCGAAAAGTCTGGATCGTTGAGATCGGTAGTTAGCACATTAGTTTTTGTTAAATGATACGCAGCAAGTGTTGCAGAGAGATTAGTCGCTAAATCAGCTTTAATTCCTACCTCGTATTGTGTTCCGCGTTCAGGCTCAAAGGTAGAATTATCCGCAGCCCGACCAATTACAGGCAAAAATGAGCGACTAAAACTTGCATAAAGCGAAATCGGTTCGATGGGTTGATAGACAATACCAACACGCGGACTAAATGCAGTGTCTGACTGCGAGTTACTCGCGTCATCGAGAATGATCGTTTGATTTTGTTCGGTAAAGTCGAAACGTCCACCAACGAGTAGTTTTAAGTTATCGAGTAACGCGATTTGATCTTGAAGATAAAACCCTAAAGCATTGGTGCGCGTCACGGCGCTGTATCTTGGTTCAAGTTCAGTTGGAACGTCGATATCGTATACGGGGTTGAAAATATCGAGTAGTGGTAAACTGACAGCTTGTGATTTATAGCTGTCTGTAACGCGGTTTAAATCGAAACCTACGAGTAGTTGATGCTCAATTGTACCTGTGGCGAAGTTACCGATGATGTCGGTTTGGAAACCGTAGTTTTCTGTAATAGCATCATCATCTCTCAGTTCTCTAGAAATAAACTGATCGTCAATCAATCCGCCATCGAGATCGGAACGCGCCCCTCCCTGTTCAACGGAACTGATCGATAATGCATTACGTATTCGCCAATTGTCACTAAACTGATGCTCAAACGTTAATCCACCGCGATAAACTTCTGTCGCAAAGTCATCTAACTGCGGATAACCTAAAAATCGGTTAATTGGTAGTACAAATGAGCCATCGCTGAGTGTCACTATCCCGCGATCAAATACTGGATCGTCATATAAATACTCAAAATCAAATGTTAGGGAAGTGCGATCGCTAATATTCCATTGCAAAACTGGCGCGATAAACCATCTTTCGGTATTAACTTGATCGCGGAAACTTCCAGAGTTTTCATACGCCACGTTCAAGCGATACAATACGCTATTGTCATCGGTTAGTGGACCCGAAAGATCGATTGTCGGTCGATAAAAGCTAAATTGTCCAGCTTGGAGATTTACCGAAGAATACGGTGACTCTAGAGGTTGCTTGGTAACGATATTAACAATTCCTCCTGGCTGCACTTGACCGTATAACACCGAGGCGGGACCGCGTAAAATCTCAGTTTGGGCAACGTTTGCCGTTTCCGGAATTGAGTAAAAATTGCTAACTCGAAACCCGTTTCTAAATGTAATATCTTGCGAGAAACCACGGATAATTAAAGATCCGGCTCCGGTGTTGCCATAGTTACCATCTAATGTCGCACCAGCAAAATTTTGTACCGCCTCGAGCAGTCCAACTGTACCGCGATCTTCTAGCGTTTGTTCGGGAATAACCTGAATTGAAGCAGGAATATCACGCAATGGCGTCTCGATTCTCGTTGCAGTAGCAGCTTGTGAGGGGTTATAGCCTTCTTGTTCGCCAGTGACGACAATTTCAATCTCTTCATCGGCTAATGTGTCACTGCCTGGAGTCACACTGAGAGTAAACTGTGGTGTAGTGGTAACTTCAACTACTGGTGGTGCGTCTAAACCAACAATTTCTACTCGCACCAAATTCCCAACACGAGTTACACTCACAAGCGCAATGTCTTCAGTTGGGTTAACTTGCCGAAATTCTCCGCCATCAGGTAACGCTAATACCGCATTGGGAATATCGACAATCAGTGTATTATCTGCAACTGATGTTGTAGGCGAAGGTAGTTGCCCTATTGAGTCAAAAATAACTTCGATTCCAGCCGCAGTAGGATTTATGCGTATTCCTGTCACTTGCGCCGCAGCGAGATTCTGCGTTACGTATTTGGCTGCATCTGATGCGATCGCCACATCAATCCCCGCCGGAATGCTCAACGCGATCGCCATACTTGTAACTAGAATTGACAAAACTTCTTTTTTATGCATTCCTTCGCACCACATCGTAACCACAGCAAAAATCTGCCGCCTCTAGTTGCACTACTGAGGGGCTTTGCTGCGATCGCTGTCAAATTTTCAGATTAGATTGAGAAAACTTGTTAATAAGATTACAGCTAATCGAGTGCAATGTTACAACTGACACCCAACCACAAACGGATTTTTTTGAGTACCTAAACGGATCTTTTGCCTCGAATTGCATTCCTGTACAGCAGGGCGAATAAATTCGCCGCTATATAAACGAAGTCCACGGAGGTGGACTTATTTATCAAATTCTTACTTTAGTGTGCGGAGGCACACTTTGTTTGAGTAGCCCCAACTTCAGTCGTAGGGCATCTCGGTTTAGAGGTAATTTTTTTGATATGGCAGGCTACACATAAAATTTTATCAGGAGTTTCAGCTATCGTTTCCCTGTGCGATATGCTTGCGGGCTAACACCAAATCTTTGCTTGAAGGCGATCGCAAAGCGTCTAGAGTTGGTATAACCCACTTTTTGTCCTATCTCCTTAACACTCAGTTGATTGCATTCGAGAAGCGATCGCGCTTGTTCCATGCGGTAACTATGCAAATATCCAAATGCAGTTGTGCCAAATAGTTGGCGAAAACCGAGTTTCAGTTTGTAGTCATTTAAACCAACTTGTCGCGCTAAATTGACAAGTGAAGGTGGATTATCTGCATGATTGAGAAGAATATCTTTCGCGTGATAAATTCGTTCGATATCGTCTGGGTTCAAACGCTTGCAATCTGATTTAGTATTATCTGCGATCGCTTGCTCTAGTCTTAAGGCAACAAGTTCTAGAACTTTGCTTTCGAGATAGATTGCTCGTGTCAAACCTTGATAAGGACAATTGAAAATTTGATGCAACACGACTTGCATTGTGGGCGTGGTTGTATTGACTTGAAAGTAACTTTGTTGCTGCGCGATCGCCCGACTGATCGAAACTGAACGTTCCGCTAAATCGACAACGATTGAATCATAAAGCGGTTGATTGATGTGAACATCAAGCTTTAAGATCTGTTGTCCTGCTTGCCATTCTACAAAGCCTCCTGCACTCCAACCAACCTCCAAAAAGTTTTGCCCACTATAAACTTGCTCGTTTGTATTATTACCACAAATCATAAAACTAAACTCTGAGCAGTGCGACTCATTTGGTAAATTAGGGACTCGCGTGTCTACAATCAGATTTTCCTGTAGCGTATAGTTATCGATTAGAAGATTTAATCCAGGACGCAAGTCTTGCGATCGCCGATACCCTTGGCTTTGTCCTGCGGGGTCGTGTACTAGAATTTCGTAGTTTTGTGACGAGTTATCTTGCTGCTGGTTGAGGAATTCGGGAACGGAAAGGATCAGGGTCATTGCGCTGTTTTTAATGAAAAATAATATCATTAAACGCAAACAAATAATGGGTAATCAGTACCCCAATTACCCATTACCAATTACCCATTACCAATTACCCATCACTTTTTCCAACACTTGCAATGCAGTATCAATCTCTTGTGCTGAGACAATTAATGGTGGGACAAAGCGGATCACTTTTGGTCCTGCGGGAACGAGTAGCAAACCTTTGGCGATCGCCGCTTTGACAACATCCGCAGAAGTGAGAGAACTATCAGCTTTCAATTCCATACCATTGATTAGACCCCAGCCGCGCACCTCGGCGATGTGTTCGGGATATTTAGCTGCGATCGCACTCAAACCTGCGCGGAGTTGTTCGCCGCGTTGCTGGACATTTTCTAAGATATTTTCGCGTTCTAACGTTTCGCAGACACTAAGCGCAGTAGCACACGCAAACGGATTACCACCAAATGTACTTGCATGATCTCCAGGTTGAAACAAATTGCAGAACGCTTTACACATCACTGCACCAATCGGGATACCACCACCTAAGCCTTTCGCACTCGTAAAGATATCTGGCTCAATACCAAGGTTTTCATAGCCCCAGTATTTACCACTGCGTCCCATCCCGACTTGTACTTCATCAAGGATTAACAAAATCCCTGTTTCGTCGCACATCCGGCGAATTTCCTGGAAATAAGCTTTGTCACCAGGACGCACACCGCCTTCACCTTGGAGAGGTTCGAGCAAAATTGCAGCGACAGCGCGATCGCCCTCATCAAGTTCAGAAATCGCAGCTGCGATTGCCTTAATATCGTTATACGGTACATAATGAAAACCAGGTACAAGTGGGCTAAAGTCTTTTTGATACTTTGGTTGTCCTGTCGCGGTAATTGTTGCGAGTGTCCGCCCGTGAAAACTCGCGTGTGCGGTTAAAATAATCGGCTGATCGATTTTTAATACTTGATGCGCGTATTTCCGTGCTAGTTTAATTGCACCTTCGTTCGCTTCTGCACCAGAATTGCAGAAAAAGACGCGATCGGCACACGAATGCTCAATTAGCCATTTAGCAAGTTGTGCTTGTTCAGGGATGTAGTACAAGTTAGAAACATGATGCAGCTTTTGAATTTGCTGTGTCACAGTTTCCACCATCGCAGGGTGTGCGTGTCCTAAAGTGCAAGTTGCGATTCCTGCAACAAAATCAAGATACTCTTTACCTTGAGTATCCCAAACACGACAGCCCGATCCGCGTTCTAAAGCTAGAGGAAACCGTCCATAAGTTGTCATCACACTTTGATCGAAGCCAGCAGCATCGTATGGATCGGATAATACTGCTCCTGCTTCGGCTGGTATTGCTGGATCTTGAATAAGTGTTTCTATACTCACTCGTTACTCCTCAAAAATTTTTAATTATTTGCTAGCTTAATCAAATTCTGCAAAATCTTTTGTCGCATCTGAATCAGATTGTAAAGGGTAGTAGGGTAGTAGGGTAGGCGGGTAGATGGGTAGATGGGTAGTAGTAGTGAACAATAGCAATTAAATCTCTCACTCTCTAGAAACTCGCCCACACTCCCACACTCCTACTTCTTCACTAATCACTCTTCTACTAGCCACTACAGAGGCAAGGTCAAGAATTTTAAGATACTATTTATCGATAATAATAGCTTTGTGGGAATGCTTGACTAACAATTATCTACCGATTCAGGAAACTACTTTGCAGCCTCCAGGCAATTTTGCTGAGTTAGTTATTGGGCTAATTATTCTGTTGTTAGTTGCCACAGGCGTTGCTTTATTGTCGCGTCGATTTCGAGTTCCTTATGTTACTGGCTTAGTTTTAGCCGGACTCGTATTTACTGAAATTTTACCGCGCCAGTTTGGTTTAGATCCGGCTTTAGTTTTAAATCTTTTCTTGCCGATTCTCATTTTTGAAGCGGGAATCAACACTGACATTAGTCGCTTACGCAGCACATTCAAGGCGATCGCACTTTTGGCAGGTCCAGGGGCGATGATGGCTACAGGGATAATTGCCATTTTATTGAAATTTGGGCTGGGATTAGCTTGGATACCAGCTTTACTTGCGGGAGTATTTTTAGCAAACACTGATACAGTGTCTGTTTTAGCTGTATTTAAAGAAATTCCTGTACCTTCCCGTTTGTCAACGATTGTGGAAGGAGAAACGCTATTCAACGATGCGGTAGCGTTGGTTTTGTTCAACTTAATTTTGAATGTCTATTCTACTGGTTCATTTACTTTTTTGGGAGGACTTCAAGAATTAGTCGTTGTTTCCGTAGGCGGTACTGTTGTCGGATTAATCTTGGGATACCTCAGTGTCGGTTTATTTAAGCGTTTAGACGATCCTCTCAGTAGTATCTTACTCACCGTTGCTATTGCTTTAGGAACGTTTCAAGCTGGGCAATTTTTAAATGTATCGGGGGCTGTAGCTGTAGTTGTTGCGGGATTGATTTTTGGCAATATTGGGCTTTCGCGTAATATTTCAGCTTCTAGCCGCATCACTTTGTTGAGTTTTTGGGAATATGCAGGTTTTGGAGTTAACACGTTTATTTTTCTATTGATTGGTGTAGAAATTAACCTGACAATTTTTTGGCAAACGCTACCTGGTGTGCTTCTAGCAGTTTTAGCTTTTCAAGCTGGACGACTGCTAACGGTTTATCCGTTATTGGCAATTGTTAAATGGTTTGATCGTCCAGTACCGATACGTTGGCAACACGTATTATTTTTCGGCAATATTAAGGGTTCGCTTTCGATGGCGCTTCCTCTTAGTTTACCGCTCGCATTGGCAGGACGCGAGCAATTAATTGCTTTGGTATTTGGTGCTGTTTTTTTATCATTGGTAGTTCAAGCAACAAGTTTACCCTGGATCGTCAAACGGTTAAAAATTGCTCAGGTTTCCTCTTCTCAACAGCAAGTCGAGGAGTTACAAGCCCAACTTATGACTGCTAAAGCTGCGCAAGATGAGTTAGAAACTTTACTCAAGGGAGGAGTTTTACCCAAGGCTATCTATGAAGAACTACGCGCGGCGTATCAGGTGCGAGTCGCTGGCGCAGAAAAAGCTTTGCGAAACTTGTATAACCGCCGTCCCGATCAGTTCGCAATTACTGGTAACGACCATACTAAACTCGATGCGATTCGACGCCGCTTGCTTTTAGCAGAAAAGGGAACGTTGAACGAAGCATTGCGCAAACGCATTCTCTCAGAGGAAGTTGTGCGAGAACGGCTGAAAGTGATTGACGAACAGTTGCTGCGACTTGAAGATGATTAAGATGGTAGTTGGGTTATTGAGTATTAAAGAGCAATAATCATCAAATCTCTCCCACACTCCCACACTCCCACTAGCCACTAAGAAGGAGCTGACGAGCAAGTATAGTTAGTTTGATTTTGAATTACTTTAGCGGGACTAATATAAGAAATTCCCTGCTGGAAGCCAGTCCCGATCATTACTGCTTCAATTATTGGTTCAGAAACATCTGTTTGAGCTACCCAATCGACAATAAAGTTTGCGCCTAAACCTCCAGTATTGTCAGATGTACTAATGAAAAAATCGGTAGAAGCTAAGGCGGCAAGTTGAATAGGATTCTCTAAATACTGCTGCACTAATTGACCCTCCGAATCATAGTAGCGTACGCAGGTAATAATAATTGGGTTAGCTAAATCAGTATTGCGAATACTCAGAGTCGTTGCTAAATTGAAAAGTCGTTTTTGATCGTCATGATAGATGTACGAATATACTGGGACATAAAGCGTTTGACCAGTCACTATTTTAGAATTTTCATCTAAAATTACCTGTTGTGCTTGATTGGCGGGGGTTTGATCGCCTTGTCCCTGTGGTGTTGTAGGTGGGGTACACGCACTCAGCACAATTATGGCGGTGATTGCGCATAGCGCAGCGCTGGGAGCGATCGCCAAAAAACGAGATATTGTCTCAGACATCACTAGCAGCCTTCGATAAAATCAATCATTTGGTGCAACGATCCTGGTTTGGTCACAATCAGTACGGTGGAACCAGGTTCGAGTACGGTACTGCCATTGGGAATCTTCAAGTCTTCATGAGGATGCGCTTGATAGCCAATAATTAACGATCCACGCGGAAAACGCAAATCTTGCGCGACTTCTGCAACGCTTTTCCCTGAAACATTACAGCGTTCTGGTATGGAAAGCTTTAAGACTTCGATTTGTCCTTGCTCAAAATGCATCATTGATTCGACTTGCGGATACTCAATTGCGTTTACCATTGTGGAAACCGCAAGTTCAACAGTACTGACAATGTGATTTGCTCCGACAAGGCGTAGTGGTTCGGCAAAATCACGATGGCGCATCCGCGTCAAAATGTGGGGAACTCCGTAGTGTTTGGCAAGCGTTACTAGTGCTAAATTCAACGCATCGTGTCTTAAAACGGCTGCTACTGAGTCGGCTTTGCGAATTCCGGCTTCTAATAAAACTTCGGTACTCACTGCGCTACCTTCAAACGCCATGACTCCTACTTGTTCGCGGGCATAACGACAAGCTGTAGGATCGATATCAATCACTGCAACAGTGTGTCCTAGTTCGATCAGTCTTTGTGCCAAACTCAAGCCCACGAGTCCTGCGCCACCAATGAGTACATACATTGCTTTTGTTTATAAGCTTCAGTTTTACTTTAGTGTATTCGCTTTGAGTTATGTATCTCGGTCAAAATCGCTATCTTAAATGGAGCAAGAGGACTCCCGCCACAACGAATTTTGGCGGTGGGATGGGCAGTTGTCTCAAGTCGGGAAACACAGCGTAGACACTGCCTTCATGAATTGCGACCCAATAAACAACATCGCGGAGCGATACATCTACACGATTGATCTAATTGTGTAGAAAAGCATAATATAAAGGAAAGTATTGAGGTCGAAATGCTTACCCTGACTTACGAGTACAAATTAATCCCAACGCAGCAGCAGGTTCTGGAAATTGAGAACATCCTAACCGTTTGCCGTAAAGTTTGGAATTTTGCCTTACGCGAAAGGAAGGACTGGGTTAACAGTCGTAAGTGTAGGATAGAGGCTTGTTCTTTGGAGCAAGAATACATAACACAACCGGATGTACCGTTCCCTAACTACCACATTCAAGCCAAAAATTTGACTGAAGCCAAGAAGGTTATCTCCGAATTGCAATTGGTTAATGCCCAAGTTTTACAACAAGTTCTCAGAACTTTGGATAGAGCTTGGGATGATATTTGGAAGAGAGGATTTGGCTTCCCTCGTTTCAAAAAACATTTTAGAATGAGGTATGAATGTTTTCCCACAACTTAAAGGGAAAATTGTTAAAGCAAATCGCCTAAAGCTTCCTCAATTAGGTTGGGTAAAATTTCATATTTCTAGACCGATTCCAGATGGGTTTAAGGTTAAACAAGCTAGGGTAGTTAGAAGGGCTTCTGGTTACTTTGTCATGCTGTCTTTGCAGCTAGATGTCAATGTACCTGAAGTACCTTACAGTGGTCATCCACTAGGTATCGATATCGGACTGGAAAGCTTCTTAGCTACCTCTGATTCTGAGCTAGTAGCTAGACCCAAATTCTTTAATCCACTTCATAGCAAGCTGGAATCGCTGCAAAGAAGATTGAAGCATTAAGAAACTAGGTTCTAATAACCGCCGCAAACTCAATCAGAAAATAGCAAGACTTCACCAACAGATATCAGATACTAGGAAGGATTTTCACTGGAAATTGGCTCATCATCTCTGTGACTCTTCGGGGGCAGTTTTTGTTGAAGACATTGATTTTAAAACTTGGGCTAAAGGTATGTTTGGTAAACATAACTTAGATGCAAGCTTTGGGCAGTTCTTCAATATTCTTAGCTTTGTTTGTTGGAAAAGAGGAGTGTTCTTTGCCAAAGTAAGTAAAGATTACACGTCACAAATTTGTCCTGAGTGTGGCACACTAACAGGGAAGAAAAAACTTTCCTCTCGTGAACATAATTGTCCTGAATGTGGGTACAAAACCCATCGAGATGTAGCAGCAGCTCAAGTAATTAGAAATCGCGGTATCCTTGCGGTCGGGCAGCCCGTAGGGTTAAAAATTGCTTCTGGAGACGTACTGACGGGGGCTTCGGTCTAGTTAAGTGTCTGTGAAAGAAGAATCTCCCGCAAAAGCGTGCAGACTTAGCGGTGAGAGTGTCAAACTAATACCGTTTGGAAGAAAGATGTGGGCTTGATGCGATCGCTAGTGAACTATTCACGAAGTCATCGGACAGCGCCCCGTCGTTGTACGGCGGGGTCTCTCTGACAATTTTTCAATCCAAAATGGTATACGGCTCGACTTAGTGAGTACAGTTAATGTGTTTAGTTCGCAAGCAGAAATTGAGCAGAAATATCGACGTATTCGCCGAGAACTCACCTTATCTGTCATTGGTCTTGGGGTTGTTCTCCTCGTTGGGACTCTCTGGTACTGGTTGATTGAAGGCTGGTCGTGGATCGATGCAGCATACATGACGGTGATTACGCTAGCAACCGTTGGTTATAGTGAAACTCGTCCGTTGGGCGATCGCGGTCGCTTGTTTACTGTAACTCTGATTATCATGGGAGTAATCAGTATCGGTTACATCGTTAATCGATTTACTGATGCTTTAGTTCAGGGCTATTTTCAAATTGGTTTTCAACTTCGGCAACAGCGACAATTGATAGATTCTTTATCGGATCACTATATTATCTGTGGCTTTGGACGTACTGGTCGGCAAATTGCTTTAGAGTTTGCGACTGAGGCGATTCCTTTTGTGACGGTTGACTCTGATCCTGAATCGGTGCAAGCCGCGCAGCAACTCGGTTATACCGTCGTTGAAGGTGATGCTACGCTTGATGAGGTTTTATTGAAGGTGGGTGTCGAACGTGCCACTTGTTTAGTTGCTGCTCTTCCTTCTGATGCTGAAAATCTTTATACCGTACTATCCGCAAAAGCACTGAACCCACAAATTCGGGCAATCGCTAGAGCTAGCACACAAGAAGCTCTACAAAAATTGCAACGTGCGGGTGCAGATGCAGTTGTTTCTCCCTATATTACAGGTGGTAGGCGCATGGCAGCCGCTGCTTTAAGACCACAAGTGATGGATTTTGTCGATGGAATTCTCACGGGTGCAGGTCGCGAATTATACATGGAAGAAGTCCGACTCGATCCTGATACTTGTCCGTGTATTGGTCAAAGTCTAGGTGCAGCCCGATTGCGATCGCAAACTGGAGCATTAGTTCTCGCCATTCGTCGCGATGATGGAACTTTAATTGGTGGTCCTACTGCTGATACGCAGTTGATGTCTGGAGATTTACTCATTTGTATGGGTACAGCAGAACAACTACGACGCCTCAATCAAATTCTTGGTCCAATTAATTCTAAGCCTCCCCGCCCACCAAAACACCTGTAAATGTATGGTGTTGTTAACAGTATCATCTGGGCGCTATTTCTACTTATTGGTCAATTAAGGTCTATTTCTTGATTAAACGCCCATTTTTTGTCGTGATTCCTTCTTTTGGCAGAAGTAGAGGAACGTAACCATAGTACATTAAATAATGTTACAACTTTGTCACTAACTCATCTCACTTCTACAAAAAGCTAATTATCAAGAATGCAACAAGCTGCTACCGACTGGTGGGTGGAAATAACGACACTTTCACCACGCTGTGTTTATTATTTTGGACCATTTGCAACAAAGGACGAAGCTAAAGCAGCTTACCCAGGATATGTGAAAGATCTCGATGGTGAAGGCGCAAAAGGAATTATTGTTGTGATTCAACGCTGTCAGCCTAAAGAACTGACGATATGTGAAGAAGATGAGAGGTAAAAACTTTATAACCACGGTTGGCGATCGCCCGTCAACACTCCGCTAAAATTTATGCCGTTTAATCGTAAATAAGCAATGCGATCCGAACCGTGAAGAACCATCGGTAAACGAGGCTCTTTTAACGCTCCGTAGTGCAATAATGTGAGTTTTAGAGTAGTTTCTACAACATTCTCAATTGATGTTTGATGTCCTTGTGGATGTATTCTCAAACGCAGCGGACGAGCTAAGCCCACACTAGAATGCACTTTGGTGGTGACGATAATTGCTTCATGTGATGAGAGTCGTAGGGCTAATCCTGGTATTGGTGCTGAGATTGTTTTATTTGTTTTATTAAAGTTATACAAACGAGGATTTCCAGACTTAAGACACTCTACCAAGATAAAGTTTGCACTGATCGCCTTAGCCCACTCAACTAAATTATGAACTTCTTGACCGCGAAATGGTCCATCGCGGTAAATTAAAATAGTTTTATTCCTGAGTTCAGCTACCGGAAGTAAACTTTCTAAAATTCGTCGTGGAATTTCTTCACCTTCAATCAAAGCGTCTTCTAATTGGTAGCGAATAAATTCACCTTGTCTGCCATAAAGACGAATACTAGCACAAGCATTCAATGTTCCTGGTAATTTTGCTTTAGAAACCCTCGATACATCCAACCCAATAATATAGTCTGCAATTTCTAATGGTTGGGCTAAAACAAAAGGTAAATTGCCTAATTTGCCGAGAATTCCTGGAATAACGGAGTTTAGTATATTTCTCGAATCAACACTTTCTAAAGTATCAGCGTAAACAAATTGGCTAGCAATTCCACGTCGCAATAATTGTGAGTATATTTGATAGTAAAGACTACCACTTTCATCACTATCAGCAGTGCGATCACTCTCTGGTAGAAATACTAAAACAATATCCGGTGGAACTATGATGAGTTCGTTGACAGCTTGTTCAACTTCTGATCTTAAACTAGCACCCGCCAATTTTTGAAGTTCTAAAGCTTTTTTATTAACAATATCACTAGCAAATTTATATTGTTTGAGACGTTGTTTAGTTTCCTCTAAAAAAGGATTTAATTTAAAATCACACAGCTTCAGTGCTGCAGTTCTAATACTTCTTGATTCATCGCTAAAATCATCGTGTCGGCGATAAACACCACCCTTAGATAATCCTTGAAGAATTTTGCCTCTTACTCCCGTAAATCCGTTACCAAAAAGCAATGGAGTTTCTTCGATCGGCGTTGCTGGTTGCCAAAATAAATTGGGATACTCTCTACTGTTAATACTACGCTCTAGTTGAAAACCATAAGCATTTAAAGTATCTTGAGCAATTTGCTTATAGGAGCTTAATAAGTTTTGTCGCTCTTGATTAGAGACTTTTGTTTTTTTAAGTAACTCTCCATAATCGACTTGAAATTGACCTGCGGTTTCAGCCGTGACGCAGGGACGTAGTGCAGCTAACGGATAGCGAAATTGCTTTTTGTTTTTACCAAATTGCACTGCAACTACAGGTTGATCTGCTGATACTTCTTCTAGCTTTCGTTTACTAATTGAACCTTGAACTAATGCTAATAGTTCTTCTCGTTGTTCTCCCACAGTTCCAGTAATACCAAGAATATTACAAGTATTACCATGCTCGATTTCTTTAACTTTAAGTCCAACTAAAGTTTGTTCGGGTTCGTGTCTATATGGATGATTGTTAAAGAAATCTGCTAAATCACATTTAGGCACAATACTACTACGAATCGTTAAGGTCATTGCTGGTAGTGTTGCTGATAACCATTCAACTGTTTCAGCCCAAAACTTTACTTCTCGAATAACTTCTACTAAATTTTGTGAAAATACAGTAATAGAGGATAAAGAACGATTTATTTTTAATATCTGTACAGCAAGTTGCGCCAGAATGAGAGGCGTTGGTGATGGCTGACGTACCCACTGAATTGAATAGCAGCGATCGCCAATATCGTTATGCAACTCATCTTGAATTTCTGCTAGTGCGTTTCGCCATTCATTTTGGTTAGGTAGTTGTTTGATTGCTCCAACTATCCAAAAATGTCCTTCTTGCCATATAGCGACAACTTTGGGGAACTTTAAACTAAAACGAAAAGCAAATCTATTGCCTAATTCCCGCTCTATTTCTGGTATTAATCGAAAACACATCAAGTTCTGATTTGATACACTTAGCGGTAAAATTTCACTTAAAAATGTTTCAGTTTGGGAAACAGTAGCTGTCATGCAGTAACCTCAATCTTAGAAAAACTGCAAACTGATTTAAATTGACAATATTGACACTGAATACCAGGATTTGGTGGAAAAATTTGGTTAAAAGCTTCGATATTTCTCCTATATCGCTGGAGGTCATGCTGATGTTTCTTAGCAATTTGCGCGATCTCGGTTTGAACTGCTTTTAATTGAGACACTGTTGCTGAAATTGGCTTTGACCATTTGCCAGTTTCTAAGTTATAAAACGAGGCAATAGCCGGTAGTTTTGGATATAGATAACTAACTGCTAATAGATAAACAAATCCTTGTCGGAGATCAAAGTCTGTTTTACCCGTTTTAAAATCTAAAATGTATAAAATATCATCTTCTGTAAAAATACAATCAATTGCTGCATATAAATTGAATAAATAATTACCTTGTTGAATTTGAATTGGTTGGGGAAATCCTTCATCACCGCGTGTGAGATGAATGATATGTTTATCCTTGAGAATAGGATTCTCTTGATATTTTCTCAAAATCAAGCGCACGCGTTCTTGGACTTCCTCTTTTTCTTGATTCAATTGCAAAGTTTCGGCGATTGTTTGCACTGCATTGCTGCAATTCAACATCGAATGGTCTTGATGAAACTCGTATACTCCTCTTTGTGCTAAATGACCAATTCGCTGAGGAATGTTATCTTGCTTTAATATTTGTGCGATCGCTGTTTCTTTTCCACGTGCTTTAGTGAAACCTCGTTTCATGTCGCAATGCCAGTTTTCTTGTCCAACAGCTGGTGCAAATAGTGACCACAAGTTATAACTGGCGAAAGGAAGCCACGTCATGTGTATTGTTAACAGTTACATTGATTTTTTTAACGCAAAAAATAATAACTCAATATTGATTTTTTCGTCAAGAACGAATATGATATGTAAATTACGTAAAAGTAAAAAACGTGTTTCAAAGCTTTGGTCAGATGCTTTGCCGAGTGCATAAAAATAAGAAATACACTCACTGTGAGATAGGATTGGTATTAGATTTCACATACTTGCCTAAATTAGAGAGCGATCGCTGGCACAGAAATGAGATTTAAACGCAGAAGAATTAATTTTTTTAGCAAGGCGGATTCCATAGCATGATGAAGATCTTCTCAAGCAATGCCTGCTTTTCGGCGAAGGCAAGAGAACCCATTTGCTCAGAAAGTCTTCCGCGCTGCGCCATTAGATAGCGAGGAGTATTGATGTCTACACCAATTGAACGCTGACAAGCTTTTAGAATGAAGAATGTAAATAGATACTAATCTTAACTTGCGTTTCTTTTATGGAGGTAAGCGGACTCGAACCGCTGACATCCTGCTTGCAAAGCAGGCGCTCTACCAACTGAGCTATACCCCCGATTTGAGAAGTGGCTTGATTGATTTGCCTTTGCTATTCTAACCTATAGATTCAAATTAAATCAAGTACTTTGTTGAGCAAATTTCGACAATTGTCAGAACGATGACCCAAATTGTTGCAACGTTTTATAAGTTTGTCAGTTTACCAGACGCGGCGGAAATACAAGAACCTTTGCTGTCTTATTGCTTAGCACATCATGTCAAGGGAACAATTCTGCTTGCACCGGAAGGAATTAACGGTACAATTGCCGCTACACGCGATCGCATTGATGCAGTTTTAGCGTTTCTTTGCGCCGATCCTCGTTTTACCGATTTAGAGTATAAAGAATCTACGGCAGATTCTCCACCCTTCGAGCGCATGAAGGTACGCCTCAAAAAAGAAATTGTGACGCTAGGCGTGCCAGAAGTCGACCCCAACGAGCAAGCAGGAACTTATATATCTCCTCAAGAATGGAATGCTTTAATTAGCGATCCTGAGGTGACTGTGATTGATACCCGCAACGATTACGAAGTAGATATTGGTAGTTTTAAAGGTGCGCAAAATCCGCAGACGCGATCGTTTCGCGAATTTCCTGAATACGTTAATCAAAACCTCGATCCGAGCAAGCACAAAAAAGTTGCCATGTTTTGTACAGGTGGTATTCGCTGCGAAAAAGCTTCTTCTTTTTTATTAACCCAAGGTTTCGCTGAAGTTTATCACCTCAAAGGCGGTATTCTGAAATATTTAGAGGAAGTTCCAGCCGCAGAGAGTTTGTGGGAAGGCGAGTGTTTTGTCTTTGACGAACGAGTTGCAGTAGTTCACGATTTAGAACTGGGAACGCATGACATGTGTCGTAGCTGTGGACATCCGATTTCTGAAGCTGATAAAGCATCGACACAGTATGAAGAAGGGATTTCTTGTCCTTACTGTTTTGCGGATCTCACTGAAGAAAAACGCAAGCGTCAGCAAGAAAAACAAAAACAGATTGAGTTAGCTAAGAGTAAAACTAATGTTATTTCCTCAGATTGAAGTGATTAGTAATTAGTGGCTAGTTACTAGTTGCAATGACTTAATATATAGTCTGGCTATTTTTATCGAATATGATATGAGAGCGTTTCCAAGCTAAAGTCAATCCATCACCAATTGGAATTAAGCTGATAGCAACTCGCGAATCTTGATGCAGTTTTTGATTGAAAGCGCGAATTTTATTCGTTCGATTATCCTGAACTTGAGGATCGGCAACTCTTCCTGACCACAATACATTATCAACCGCAATTAACCCACCAGGGCGAATTAATTGCAATGCTAGCTCATAATAAGTGTCGTAGTTGCTTTTATCGGCATCAATCAAGGCAAAATCAAAGCTATTGGCTGCACCTGTTGCAAGTAATTGTGTCAGGGTATCCTGGGCAGGCGCAATATGCAACTCAATCTTATCAGCAACACCAGCTTGGTTCCACCAATGACGCGCGATACTGGTATATTCCTCGCTAATATCACACGCCACAACTTTACCTGTAGGCGGTAAGGCTAATGCTACAGCAAGTGCACTATAGCCAGTAAACACGCCGATATCAAGGGTTTTTTGAGCTTGCATTAGTTGCACAAGTAACGCGATAAATTGTCCTTGTTCTGGTGCAATTTGCATATTACCCATAGGATGCTTGGCAGTTTCTTGTCGCAGTTGAGTTAATACTTCTGCTTCGTTTAAAGAAACCGATCGCATATAGTTGTAAAGCTGTTCGTCAAGTTGCAGCGTTTGAACACCCATTTTGCTTGTACTTAAAGACAATAATAAAAAGGGGCTAGTTGATTGGTAGCGATCGTCGGATTTCTACTAGCTCCTGATTTTGTGATTTTGACGATCCTGAATTTTAAAATGAGTTTAATCGAGCTTGAGAGCATTGACTGGTACTTCATCCCAAGAATTAACTGTGCGGATGCGCGCGATCCAACCTGCTGCTTTTTGCGTGTCAGTCAAATTACGCTCGTAGGAAACATGACAATCGTTTGCTTGCTCTTCGTTAGCACAAGCAATACAAGCATGAATCATACCTGATGGATCGATTTGCTCATTTACCCAGATTTTCATCAGATAGCTCCTCCACTTGGAAAATCAATGATTAAAACCTGCTCATTGTATAGCTTACTGCCTTGCAAAGTTATGAATTATAAATTTTAAATTATGAATCGGTATTTGCAATTGAGGCGATCGCCTCTCCAGTGACGCGACAAATGCGCCAATCTGGTAAAATTGATGCTCCCATCCGGCGATAAAATGCGATCGCTGGTTCATTCCAATCCAAAACACTCCACTCTAGTCGTCCACAACCTCGCTTTACAGCTATTTGTGCTAAATACTTAATCAAAGCTTTGCCTATACCTTGACGTCGATATTCCGGCATTATAAATAAGTCTTCTAGATAGATTCCAGGCTGAGTTAGAAAAGTTGAGTAATTGTGAAAGAACAACGCAAAGCCCACTGCTTGCTCTCGTATTTCGGCGATAATAGCTTCTACATACGGTTGGTCACTAAACAGGTGTTCTTGCAACGCTTCAGCGCTACCTGTCACAGCATGAGATAGTTTTTCATATTCAGCGAGTGCTTGAATTAAATAAAACAGCTCTGGTACATCGTCTGGAGTTGCAGGACGTAACGTTAGTTCAGAATTTATCACGCTTTAGCTTCTCAGGGTAAAAAACCGAATTATTTAACAATGTGTCAAGACAAGTGGTTAGCTTTGAGCCAAACACATATAAAAAAATAGAGCAGTTAATTAACTACTCTCAAACACTCACTATACTACTTTCTCTAGCACAGCATGAACTAGCTAAGTACTTCTAAAACAACCACCCTTTCAAGCGTTTGGCAATTTGAGGGCGACGCAGTTTCCGCATTGCTTTACTTTGGATTTGGCGTACTCTTTCGCGTGAAAGATTAAATATACTGCCTACTTCTTCTAAAGTACATGGTTCACTTGTAATCAAACCGTAGCGTAGCGAAATGACATCTTTTTCTCTAGGAGTTAAAACATCTCCTAAAACATCCCAAATCTCCTGACGCATCATAGTTTCGCTCATCTGTTGCTCTGGAGATTGACTGTCTTCGTCTTCCAACAAATCTACTAGTTCAGTGTCTTCCTCTTTACCAACTCGATGATTTAAAGAAAGTGATTTACGTCGTAATTGTAGTAGCTGGCGTAAATGCTCTGCTGAAATTTCTAGAACTTGAGCTAATTCTACTTCCGAAGGGTTGCGTTGGAGTTGTTGTTTAAGTTCTCTTTGTGCTTTTTTAAGCTTATTTAATTTTTCTACAATGTGAATTGGCAATCGAATTGTCCGTGCATCATTAGCGATCGCTCTTGTAATTGCTTGTCTAATCCACCAATATGCATAAGTTGAAAACTTGTATCCTTTATCAGGATCAAATTTTTCAGCTGCTCGGTTTAATCCCATTGCGCCTTCTTGAATTAAATCTAGGAAAGGCAAACCTCGATTTAAATATCGCTTAGCAATCGATACTACTAATCTTAGATTAGAGCGAATCATCTTTCGCTTTGCCACACGTCCTTGATAAAGACGATATTCTAACTGTCGCTCCGAAATTCCTAGCAAATTTGCAATTTCTACTTTACTTGGCTTGCGATTTATTTCTGCTTGCAGACGTTGCTGCATTTCTTCAAACTCTACGATAAACTTTACTCGCCTTGCTAGTTCTACTTCTTCATCTGGTTTTAGCAGAGGGTAACGTGCCATTTCTTTAAAAAAGGCACCTACAGCATCATCAGATTTTGTTTTCTGATATCCTGAAGGTTTTGCTACAGCTAGCTCATCTTTGTCTTCTATTTCTATTTGATCTATTGGTGCTATGTCTGGTACTACTGCTAAATTTTCTGGAGTTGGTTCTTCTAAATCAGCACCGTTAATATCACTATCTTTTGCTGTTGTTAATAAGGAATCGATTGCGTCTAATTCAGCAATATTCATACTTTATATTAGTTTCAGGACTGACAGATGATTGGCTTGCTAAGTTTTGCTGTTTTGCTTTTTTAGTTAAAGAGGAAATATGCCTAAAATTTTGTTTGTTTTACGTTGAGTATTTCATGTCTATTCAATATTTTTTCCTCTTTAATTACTTCATACTGATTTTTTCATAGCTGGTGTTGCTTTTTATTTTTGGTAGTAATAAATCCTTTTATTTATGTTAACAAATTAAATTTATGTTGGCAGAATTAAGTAAGTTAAAATAATAAAACTAATATTTGCTTACTCTCTAGCTTATTTGTTTAAGCTCTGAATATGTACTCGAATTCAAATTTTGCTACTCTAGGCTGACAAAGGTAACTTTTTTGCAGCCTTCGCGTGAGATACTTAAGTTATAAATCTTTGTTAACTTATTGAGAATTTATTGAGGTATTCTCCACCATGAAGCAAGGATCTCATATTCTGTGATTGTTTGTTGTCTATCAATAGGGAGAAAATGCTGTGTAGAACACCTATGTTGCAAGAGTGAGACTAGGTATACTAAATAACAAAAAAACTTAGCATAATATTATGAGTGTACTAGGCTACACAAAGATGCTGATTCAATGAATCAGTACCAATACAGTCAAAGCACTAGTCAATAAAAATCAGGTAGTACTAGTATAAGCGACAACATAGTAATCACCGTTTTGTATCCTCGGTGTTTAAATAATTTTATTTGAACTTTAGAATGTGTTCTATGTATTCTCCTGGCTTGGAAACATCGATTGTAGTAGCAGAACCAAGAGTTCCTTTTCAATTCTCTTCAGGTTGGATTGAAGCGTTAGTAGATTGTCCAGGAGTGCAAGGTATTTATACTTATAAATTACCTGCCGAGTTAAATGTACAACCAGGAGATATTTTGAGTGTACCATTTGGTACGTCTCAAGTAGGGGCGATCGCGATTCGTTTATCACAACCACCAGCAGATTTAGCCCAAGACAAAATCAAAGAAGTGACAGATGTTGTCAGTGCAGGCTTTTTTCCTAGTGGATATTGGCAATTACTCAATCGCATTGCTGATTACTACTACACGCCATTAATGCAGGTGATTCGAGTCGCTTTACCGCCAGGGTTACTCGGGCGATCGCAGCGACGCATTCGGCTGATTAAAAAAACAGAGTCCTCAAATCAATTTTTAACTCCCGCAGCGCGACAAATTCTCGAACTGTTGCAATCTCAAAGTCAAGGAGACTATAGCTTTACCTATATCCAACGCCAAGTTAAAGGCGCGTATCGCGGAGTACGCGAACTATTGCGATCGCATTTAGTAGAAAGTTACTTAGAACCGCCACGATTGTCTAAACCGAAGCAACAAAAAGCTGTAACTCTGGTAGATACTGGGCTTGAAGGCGATGTATCTTCTCGCCAACGTGAAATTTTAGAAGTCTTACGCCGCCGTGGTGGTGATATGTGGTTAAGTGAGTTGTTGCAGATTTGTAGTACGAGTTCAGCAACGCTCAAAGCACTAGAGCAAAAAGGTTATGTCGTTATTCAAGAGCGTGAAGTCTTACGCATAGAACGCGATTCTATTGCACAAGAGCAACCAAAAACTCTAACACCAGCGCAGTCACAAGCTTTAGAAAGAATTATTAAGTTGGAGGGCTACGCCCAAGTCTTGCTGCATGGAGTCACTGGTTCAGGAAAAACCGAAGTTTATTTACAGGCGATCGCGCCACTACTCAATCAAGGTAAATCTGCTTTAGTTCTCGTTCCCGAAATTGGGTTAACACCACAATTAACAGATCGTTTTCGCGCGCGTTTTGGTAATAAAGTTTGCGTCTATCATAGTGCCTTATCAGATGGCGAACGTTATGACACCTGGCGACAAATGCTTGCAGGCGAGCCGCAAGTCGTGATTGGGACTCGTTCGGCGGTATTTGCTCCTTTACCACATTTAGGCTTAATTATCCTCGATGAAGAACACGATAGCAGCTTTAAACAAGACCAACCAATTCCTACCTATCATGCGCGTACTGTAGCAACTTGGAGAGCAGAATTAGAAAACTGTCCCATAGTCTTAGGTTCGGCGACTCCTTCTTTGGAAACTTGGGTAGAGGTGAGGAGTGAGGAGACAAAAAGACGAGAGGAATCGCCTCCAATTACCGATTACCAATTACCCATCACCCATTACCTATCGCTTCCCGAACGCATTCAATCGCGCCCTCTCCCACCAGTAGAAATAGTCGATATGCGCCAAGAGTTGCAACAGGGAAATCGTTCAATTTTTAGCCGATCGCTACAAAGTGCTTTAGAACAATTGCAAGAACGCGAACAGCAGGGAATTCTATTTATCCACCGTCGGGGACACAGTACGTTTGTTTCTTGTCGTAGTTGCGGATATGTGATTGAGTGTCCGCACTGTGATGTTTCGTTGGCGTATCACCAAACCGAGGAAAAAGCGCCAGAAATCTTGCGGTGTCACTACTGTAATTATGCGCAGTCACATCCACGCAATTGTCCGGAATGTGGTTCGCCTTACTTAAAGTTTTTTGGGAGTGGAACGCAGCGAGTTACACAAGAGTTAACGCGACAGTTTCCTCAACTACGAATAATTCGGTTTGATAGTGACACAACTCGTACCAAAGGATCGCATCGCACGCTATTGACACGATTTGCTAACCGAGAAGCTGATTTATTGGTAGGAACGCAAATGCTAACGAAAGGACTCGATTTACCACAAGTTACTTTAGTTGGTGTTGTTGCTGCGGATGGATTGTTACATCTTGCCGATTATCGCGCTGCTGAACGTGCATTTCAAACCTTGACACAAGTCGCAGGTCGTGCTGGTCGCGGGGAAGATCCAGGAAGAGTGATTGTTCAAACATATTCACCAGAACATCCTGTGATTCAAGCAGTGCAACAACACGGCTACGAAGCCTTTACCGAAGCAGAATTAGAACAACGCGCAGCACTGAATTATCCGCCTTATGGAAGATTGATTTTATTACGTTTGAGTAGCACTGATCCAGCTATGGTAGAAAGTACAGCCCAGCAGATTGCAACGCAGTTAAACACTATCTCGAATTGCGAGATTTTAGGACCCGCGCCAGCAAGTGTCTTTCGAGTCTCTAACCGCTACCGCTGGCAAATCTTACTTAAGTTCTTACCCACTGCACAAATTGAATTACCCGATTGGGAAGATGTGCGATCGCAGATTCCACCGTCAGTCAGTCTCACCATTGATGTCGAGCCACTGAATTTTATGTAAGTGAATTTTGAACTTTCTATCCATGTTTATGAGCGGTTAGAGGAACGAGACATTCCTATCCAAATTTTACAGATTCTCTTGGAAACACCAGAGCAAATTCTTGTACAAGAAGACGGAACAAAAGTTTATCAGTCAAGGTTTTTAGCAGCGAATGGTAAAACCTACTTACTAAGAGCATTCATTAACGATAGCGTTGATCCACCACGAGTTAAATCGCTATACAAAACAAGTAAGCTCAAAAAGTATTGGAGGGAAGGGGATGAAAGCAACTTATAACCAAGAAGATGATGTACTGTGGATTCGTTGGAGTAATGAGATTGATGAGAGCGATGAAACTGAACCTGGTATTATTGTGGATTATGACAAGCAAGGCAATGTCGTAGGGCTGGAAATTTTAGATGCCTCAAAACGAATTAAAAACTTTCCTCAATCTGTTGCTGACTCTACTTCAGTAATCAATGCTAAGTCTTTTGCAAAAGAATGATTTTAGCTTTACGCCCTACTGCTACAGAAGATCTTGATTTTGTGCTGACGACAGAACAGAATCGAGAAAACAGTTCATTTATACAGCAGTGGACACCACAACAACACGCTGATGCTTTATGCGATCGCGATCTATCTCATTTGATAATTGAGCGTACAACTCCAAAGCTTTCTGTAGGATATATCATTCTTGCAGGGCTAGAAAATCCACATTGCAGCATTGAACTACGACGCCTCGTTGTCAAAGATAAGGGTAAAGGATATGGCACGGCTGCTTTACGCTTAATTAAAAAGTTGGCTTTTGAACAACTCCACGCCCATCGACTGTGGTTGGATGTCAAAGATTTTAACTATATAGCACGGCGATTGTATGAAAAAGAGGGTTTTGTTGTTGAGGGAATCTTACGCGAGTGTCTTAAAGTGGGCGATCGCTTCGAGTCTTTAGTTTTAATGTCGATGCTACAAAGTGAATACAAAGCAAATTCAGAATGAAAGCAACGTATTCAGAAATACCCTAATTCTTCACGGCGAACCTCTTATGAAAGAAGGCACTAAGTTAAGCTGTAAGTGTTGGATTCAAACTCTTAAAAATTCTGCTCTTAAACCGTATCTAGGTAACAACGCAGTTCTTTTCTAAGGTTCTTCATTGAGCTAAATGTTTGACGAACTTGATGAACGGTGAGGAATTTGTCTCAAGTTAATTATTGCAATGTGCTTTTTTTAGTGCTACCATAACGCTCTAGAGTTTGCATAAATTCTAAGCATGAGTGAAAAGTTGAATCGAAATTTGATTGAGTGCAACATGGCTGGAAATTTGCAGCCGTGGCGATGGCGTATCTAAACTATCGTTCACGCTTCTGCCTAATTGACTCAATAAAATTTAGACAACTTATCAGCCATGACGCATAAGAGAATTTTGACCGGCGATCGCCCCACTGGGAGATTGTATTTGGGGCATTATCTTGGCAGTCTGCAAAATCGTCTCAAGCTTCAGCATGACTACGAAACATACATCTTGATTGCTGATGTACAGGCATTGACTGACAATTTTGCTACCCCAGAACGGCTCCAAGCCAACATCCGTGGATTATGCTCGACTACCTAGCTGTCGGGCTTGATCCCAATCGGTGCTGTTTCGTGGTGCAGTCAATGGTGTCAGAAATAGCCGAACTTACGATTTTTTACATGAACTTTTGGTATCGCGACACTTGACCATAATTGTCATATACACTTATGAAACTAAATGAAGTTGTGCCTTGGGGCAGAACGCTGGAAGAATACAAATTAATGTTTAATCTGTCAGAAGCAGATTTGAACCCCAAAATTATTGGATGTGGCGATGGTCCGGCTAGCTTCAACGCTGAGATGACGCAACTTGGATATTCTGTTGTGTCCGTTGATCCCATCTACCAATTCTCTGCTGAGCAAATCAAACAGAGAATCCAAGAAACCTATGAGCCAGTTATCTCACAGGTTAAGCAAAATGCAAACCGTTATCTGTGGAAGAACTTCGGCGATGCAGATGAACTCGGTCATGCCCGAATTGCTGCAATGGAAAATTTTTTATTGGACTATGAAGCTGGTAAAGCAGCAGGACGCTATTTGCCCCAATCTTTACCGAGTTTAGAACTGTTTGACAACCAATTTGAGCTATGCGTGTGTTCCCATTTGCTCTTTCTGTACTCCGAACAGTTATCACTCGATTTTCACATCGCATCCATCCATGAACTCCTGCGAATCTCTCCAGATGTTCGGATTTTCCCCTTGTTAAATCTTGATGGTAAACCATCACCCTATGTTGAGTCAGTTATCCAAGAGCTTTCCAGCAGAGGTTTTAATGTACAGGTTCAACCAGTTGGTTACGAGTTTCAAAAAGGTGGCAACCAGATGTTGAAGATTAATAAATAAGCAGTCAGGGGCGCACTTAATTGTTAGGGTGTGCCCTAAATCAACTAATAAGTTTTAATCTACTCAATTTAAATTGAGTTAAAACAATCAGTACCTCATTCGCCTGTTCAAAGAGCGAAATTGATCAAATTGCGTTGCACTTTCCCAACCTCTGGGCGTGCCATGAACACTTTACAAGAGACTGCACTCATGATTACATTCGACGAGTTCAATAAATTAGACATTAGGATAGGAACAGTTTTATCCGCGACCAAAGTCGCAGGAACAGATAAACTTTTGCACCTTGAGATCGATATAGGGAGCAAGACACTCAGCATTGTTACGGGAATGGCTGAGTATATTGAACCTAAATATTTTATTGGTAAACAAGTTCCCATCGTTGTCAATCTTGCACCTCGAAAACTCAGGGGTATTGAAAGTCAGGGAATGCTTCTAGCGATAGACGTTGACGGTCATCCCGTTCTTTTGCATCCTGAGCATAATGTCCTCCCTGGTAGCATTGTTCGATGAGGTTCAGACGGGTTCTTGGTAGTATTGTTCCACAAGCCAAATGGTACTAACCTAATCAAGCGCGCTACCTTCTCGCGGTAGAACAAAACTCATGCTTCCTGTAGATCAAATCTTGTTATGGCAATTGACGATTTAGAAACCTTTCAAGCTCAAGATCGCCAACAGTGGCGGGAATGGCTAGAGAAAAATCATGACACTTCTAGCGGTATTTGGCTGATTTACTACAAAGTAAAAAGTGGTAAGCCAAGCATTCAATATAGTGAAGCAGTAAAAGAAGCTTTATGCTTTGGTTGGATTGACAGTAAAGTGAGATCTTTAAATGAAGAATCTTATATGCAGATCTTCACACCTCGAAAACCAAAAAGTGTGTGGTCAAAATTAAATAAGCAGTATATCGAAGAATTGATAGAACAAAATTTGATGACTGAAGCTGGTCTTAAAAAGATTGAAACTGCAAAACAAGACGGTTCATGAACAACATTAGATGCAAGTGAATCTTTGATAATTCCGGCAGATTTGCAACAAGCACTATCAGCCAATGAAACTGCTGATAAATGTTTTACAGCCTTTAGTAATACAACTAAAAAGAATATACTCTTTTGGATTACCAGTGCTAAACGTTTAGAAACAAGATTGAAACGAATCGAGCAAACTATCAACTCAGCAGCACAAAACAAAAATCCTCTAGCACGATGACTGTAGCGATCGCATCTAGCTGTATATTTGCTTGTCGCTTTAATATCCAAAAATTTCTAAAATTTTGATTTGTTCTGTTTCAAACTAGATCAGTTCAACGCAATTCAGTTACTATCGAATACATCTCAATCCAAAATCCAAAATAGTATAAGCTATAAAGCTGAGTAAAATTTTGTGCTGATGTAGTTTGTGATTCTCTATCTGCTGGATCTTTTAGGTGTCGCTGTTTTTGCCGTTAGTGGAGCGCTAGCAGCAGGGCGTAAAAGCTTGGATTTATTGGGTGTCGCTGCGATCGCCATCGTCACAGCTATCGGTGGAGGTACACTGCGAGATGTTCTGCTAGACAATCCAGTATTTTGGATTCAAGATTCTATTTATTTAGTAGTCATTCTATTCTCTGCCGCGTTGACGCTGATTTATACTCGGTTTCGTCAACCACCTGCTAAAGCACTCTTAATTGCTGATGCGTTAGGGCTAAGCTTTTTTGCGATTAGTGGCGCTCAAGGTGTGGAACAAGCAGATTTATCGCGCATTATTGTTGTCTTAATGGGGACGATTACAGGTGTTGTTGGAGGCGTTTTGCGCGACGTCTTATTAGCCGAAATTCCTTTAATTCTGCGGCGAGGAAATCTCTATGCAACAGCGGCGATCGCTGGCATTATTGTCTATCTAATTCTGCAACAGTTCGGCATGATGCGATCGCTTGCGGCTTTATTAGGAATGGCAACAATTACAGCCGTAAGACTTGCTTCGATCATTTGGGGATTATCCCTTCCAGTTTATAGTCTGCAAGAGCGTAAGTAATGTTCGCGTTTCACCGAGTTGATGAGAGTCATGCACGTGCTATTCTCAGTTGGCGATATGAGCCACCATTAGATTTCTACAACTTACAGAAGAACACTGAAATAGATTATTTTCTGCACCCACAGCACAACTTCTATAGTATTTTGGATCAAAATAGCGAGCTAGTAGCTTACTGTTCGTTTGGGCAGGATGGACAGGTCACTGGTGGTGATTACCGTGATGAAGCATTAGATATTGGTTTTGGGATTCGTCCTGATTTGACGGGAAAAGGAAAAGGTGTTGAGTATGCTAATGCCGTTTTAGAGTTTGCAGACACTTTATTTAAACCGAAGGCGTTTCGAGTTACCATCGCCGCATTTAACAAGCGTGCAATACGGGTATGGCAGAAATTGGAATTTGAGCATCAGCAGTCGTTTGAGCGAGACAGTGATGCAATGCAGTTTATTGTTTTAATGCTATCATAGGTGCCCTCCGACTGTAAGTCGGGGCTACGCAAGCAAAATGTACAAAGATACACTAAAACAAGCCTTTTCGCAGTAAGTCCACGGAGGTGGACTTTGTATGTGTAGCAGCGAATTCATTCGCACGCTTCTCCCATAATATACGTGGCATGAATGGCACGATCGCCACCTAGCACGATCAGTGCAAAAACTTGTTCTGCAAGTTCTTTTAATGAAGTTGGAGTTGTCGCAGAATTCCGTAGTGCCATTAATGGAGTTGCTTGCAGATCTAGAACCACAAAGTCAGCTTCTTTCCCGACATCGAAGTTACCAATTTTATCTTCTAAAGACAAGGCTTTTGCACCACCAAGCGTTGCTAAAAAGAGTGCTTGAAATGGAGATAGCTTCTGATGCTGAAGTTGTGCGACTTTATATGCTTCACTAGTAGTGTCCAAAAGTGAAAAGCTTGTTCCTGCACCGACATCGGTTCCTAAACCAAGTTTTACCGGATGTTCTACGCACTTAGCCTTTTGCAGCTTGAAAAGTCCACTTCCTAAAAATAAATTAGACGTTGGACAAAATGCGATCGCTGAGTTGGCTTGTGATAACCGCTGGAATTCTGCATCTGTAAGTTGCACTCCGTGCGCAAACACTGAGCGATCGCCAACTAATCCGGCGCGATCGTAAACATCTAAATACCCCTGACTTTCAGGAAATAGCTGTTTTACCCACGCGACTTCATTGACATTCTCTGATAAATGTGTATGCAAATAAACATCTGGAAACTCGGCTAAAAGCTTTCCTGCCAAATTTAATTGTTCAGGAGTTGATGTAATCGCAAATCGAGGCGTGACAGCATACAGCAAACGCTCTTTTTTATGCCACTTTTGAATCAGTCGCTTACTTTCTTGATAGGATGTTTCAGCAGTATCTGAAAGGTTGTTTGGTGCATTACGATCCATCATCACTTTACCAGCAATCATGCGGAGATTACGACGACTCGCTTCTTCAAAAAAAGCATCAACTGATTGCGGATGAACTGTGGCGAAAACAAGTGCTGTTGTTGTACCATTCTTTAGTAATTCATCAAGAAAAAATGCGGCAATCTTTTGCGCGTAAGCTTTATCGTTAAATTTTGCTTCAGTTGGAAATACATACTGATTCAACCATTCTAAAAGCTGCTCGCCATACGCAGCAATCATTTCTGTTTGAGGAAAATGGATATGTGTATCAATAAAACCTGGCATGATTAACATTCCAGGATAAGCAATTATTGGAACTTCTGCGTATTTATCTTGTAAGTTTTGGTATTGTCCTAATTCTTTAATTTTGCCATTTTCGACAACGAGTAAACCATCTGCAATGTAGCGAATACTTTCTGCTTCAGCAACATAAAACGGATCGTCAATAAAGTCGAGAAAAGCACAACGGAAAACTTTGAGCGATGTAGATAATTGCTTCTGTGCCAACATTCAGCAAAAATATTATGTTTTCATGAATAAACTCATTGTAGGCGATTGACTAATAATAACTTTTATCAAATCGACATTTGAGTTTTATCTAAATTACAAGAAACCACAATTTAATTATGTTGCCTGTAAACATTAAGCAACTTGCACATCTTGTAATCGCGAAGTCATAAATCGATCCATCCAACTTACTAAAAATGCCCGATTCGCTGCTTGCTCTTCAGAGACAGTTGTATCAAGTGGATGCGGCATCAAGCCTATAATGGCTGCGTTGGTAACACAAAACATCGACTTTTGGAAACTAACACAAATCTGTACTCGTAAATCGTCTTCTCCCCGACGACTGCGCTTTTGATAGAGTTCGTGTAAGTAATCTGGAACGAAATGACGCATATCTTGCATTAACAATGTAGGTGGAATCCCCGCACCACCAACAGGTAGAGGATCGGCATAGAGTGCGCCATAAGCAAATCGCGCTTGATCGGGAGGAATTTGATGTGCTTGGGCATTGTAGGAAACTGTGCCTTGAAATGGCGTACCGCGAAAGAATACTGCTTCAACGTAAGGTATTGCTGTATCAGCAAGAAATGTTAAGCCAACAGATTTGGGAACAATATCGTAGACTTTACCGCGAATTTTGACCGCATAAGTAATTGGTATTGCCGCAGCAGCGACTAAGCCTGCTTTAATATGCTCTACAACTTGAGGGATAGTTTTGATTTCTCCTTGATCGTAGAGATCTGACAAAGCAAGGAACATATCGCTCATGACGCGCCAAAATTGACCTAGCGCACTGTAATAAGATAAGACGCGGACTTGTTCGGTCAGAAATTCAGGAAATAGTTGATTCAGTCCCAACATTAATGGGTTATTTTTGAATTTAGCTTGAATTGCTGCTGCTGCTCGCGTTCTAAATTCATCTGAATCTAAATAACTATCTAAGCCACCACCACCATGCCAAAGCATAGCTTTCATGCAGTATTCAGCATATTCAAAGTTGATGCGATCGTGCCACCAGTGTCGTAGGAGTTTTTGTAAGGAAATATCCCCGTTAAAGTATTTGAAGAAGGGAAACAAAACAAGAAATTGATTTTCAGAAATGTAGATTAGATTTTTAGAGTAAGCGTCCAGGACAATGCCATAGCTTTTGAGGATACCGACAACATCAAGAACATTCTCTGAAGAATCAGGAAGCAGTGTTTTTCCGGTTTCGATGCGAGTGATATATGCAGCTAAGGGATGGTTGATGGGCTTATTGGTGATGCTGACCATCTCTAGTTCTCCTAATACCTTTTTACTTTCATAGTTGATACAAAGTAGAGGGTAGGCGGGTAGTTGGGTAGTAAAGAACAATAATAATCAAATCTCTCCCACACTCCTACTCTCCCACACTCCCACTAGTCACTAGCCACTCTTGATTGCTTACTAACTGTGTTCGCTGGGCAATGACTGGAATTGCACTCATAGCTGTCGTTGCGGGTTCACTCCAACGGATTAACCAAGTTGGCTGCAATCCGAAAACGACAATTAAAACTGCTAAGACAACAGCAGGGGCGCGATCGCGAAAATATACGCGGGGTAAATCGATAACTTGTGGTGAAAGGCGACCAAAAAACACGCGGTTAATGAGTAGTAAAAAGTAAACCGCAGTTAAGCCAGTTCCAACCATTGATAACAAAGTTTCTGTAGGAAATACGGAAAAACTACCCCGAAATACGAGAAATTCAGATATGAATCCTACCATGCCAGGAATACCTGCGCTCGCCATCACACCTAACACCATTAAACTTCCAATCAGAGGTAAACCGCGTTCAGGGTTGAGTAAACCACACAAAGTTTCAATATCGCGACTGCCAGTTTTTTTGTAGACAACGCCCACTAAAAGAAACAGTAATGCAGAAATTAAGCCGTGGCTGACCATTTGCAAAACACTTGCCAAGATACTCAGTGGAGTTGCAGCGGCGGCGGCTAAGAGAATGTAGCCCATATGTCCAATTGAACTGTAGGCAACCATTTTCTTCATGTCAGTTTGAGCGATCGCACACGAAGCACCATACAATACACTCACAACTGCCCAAATCGCTAAAGCTGGTGCTAATACTTCCCATGCTTGCGGCAATAAGCCTAAACCAAAGCGCAGTAAGCCATATGTCCCTAACTTTAGAAGCACACCTGCCAGTAAAACAGATATTGGTGTAGAAGCTTCAACGTGAGCATCTGGTAGCCAGGTATGCAAGGGCACTAACGGAATCTTAATTCCGAAAGCGAGTAAAATTCCCCCTAGGAGAATAACCTGCGTTGCTAATGGTAATGCATTAGTGTCTAAAGTAGCTAACGCAAAACTGGAAGCACCACTTAACCAAACCAAGCCCAAGAAACTAGCTAAAAGTAATATTCCAGAAGTTGCGGTATAAATTAAAAACTTCGTTGCAGCATAACCGCGCCGTTGTCCTCCCCAAATGGCAATCAACAAGTACAGCGGAATAAGTTCTATTTCATAAAAGAGGAAAAACAAAAGCAAATCTTGTGCCAAAAATGCTCCGCTAACTGCTGCACTTAAAATTAGGACGAGTGAGTAGTAAAAGCGCGAACGGTGGACATCTTCATCGCTGCTGTAGATTGCAATACAGGTAAGTAGACCATTTAATACCAGTAGTGGTAACGATAAACCATCAACTCCCAAGTGATAGTTTAAGCCAATGACAGTAATCCAAGGTATAAATTCGGAAAATTGTTGGCTGATGTTGGTAGGATTAAACTGAGATGCCAGGACAACTGTCAGTAAGAATGGAATACTAGCGAAGATTAAAGCGATGTTACGAGAACTATTAGGTGCGATCGCTTTAGGGAAAAATCCGACAATTGCTGCACCAATCAGCGGCACTAAAATCAAAGCACTTAGCATTGATAAACGAGATCCTTAAACATAAATGGTTGTTAGTGGCTGGTGTTCATAGTGTCTAACAACTAGTCACTAGTGTTTGTTTAGCCCCTAATTGTCTCCCAAAATAGTTGCCAGTGATCGAGTAGACCAAAAGACCAGCTAATCAAAAAACCCAAAAGACTCACTCCAAAGACAATTGTGAGCAGATTAAGCTGTGATTGCCCAAAACTACTGTATTTCAAACCTTGTCCGCTAATAATTGTCGCGATACCAACCAAATTGACGAAACCATCAACTAAGTAGCGATCAACCCACGAACTCAGTCGCGACATAAAGTCAACAGCACCCACAACAGTTAAGCGATATAAACGATCAACATAAAAGTCGTAGCCTAATAAGTCTTGGATGAATCTCCACGGTAGCTGAATCGATCTCGACCATGCTTTGTGAAGGTAAATTGTTGAGCCAACGATTAATCCTAAGACACTCGATAGAACAAGAACTAACACTGCATACCAATTCACGTTTTCCCAACTAGGCAGTAGTTGCCACTGTTGCAACAAAAGCGGTACTAATAGTGTTGACACCGTTAAACTCACCATTGGTACTGCCATTTGCCACCCAACTTCTGGTGCACGACGCGTTTTTGGTTGTGGTTCGCCCCAAAACACTAATCGGAACACGCGGGTAAGGTTCAAGGTTGTTAACCCATTTGTTAAAAATAGAATTCCGACTACCCAAGGATTGCTGTTCCAAAAACCATCAGCCCACTGCAGTTTTGCCCAAAAACTCCCTAAAGGTAGTAGCGTAACCATTCCTGCGGCTCCTACAATGTAAGCTGTTGTTGTAGCGGGCATCCGCGACCACAAACCGCCCATTTCGGTTAAATCTTGAGTTTGTGTTGTCAAAATGACTGAGCCTGCACTCATAAACAATAATGCTTTAGCGATCGCATGGGTAAATAATAGTACCAGTGCTACTCCGCCTTGCTCCATACCTACTGCGATGAAAACTAACCCCATGTACGCGCTAGTGGAATGCGATAATGCTCTTTTGATATCGATTTGTGCTAGCGAAACTAGCGATGCACCAACCGCAGTAACTGTGCCTAGAATCACTAAAGTATCGAGTGCAACTGGTGACAATACCAAAATGGGTTGTAATTTAAACAATACGTAAGCGCCACCTGCTACAACCATTGAGTTCCGCAATACCGAAGCAGGGTTAGGACCTTCCATTGCTTCGTCCAACCACAGATGCAGTGGAAACTGCGCGCATTTACCTGCAGGTCCTGCAATTAATGCTAAACCTAACAATGTCGCAGTTAATGGAGATAGTTCGGCAGTTTGTGCCCACTGGTTTAATTCAGAAAAGTTCAAGCTACCTGCCATGACGGAGAGCGTCACCACTCCCATCAATAAGAGAATATCTCCAACACGTTTAGTTAAGAACGCATCGCGCGCTGCGGTAACAACAAGAGGCTGTGCATACCAAAATCCTACTAACAAATAAGTTGAAAGTGTGAGCAATTCCAACAATACATAACTGAGAAATAAGGAATCACTCAATGCCAAACCACTCAATGCCGCTTCAAAAAAACCAATCAGCGCGAAAAATCGGGCTAAAGCCCAATCTTTTTCCATGTATCCCAAAGCATACACTTGAGCTAAAAGGCTCAAACCCGCGATTAAAACGGCTGCTCCCATAGTTACGGGAGACAGTTCTACTGCGATCGATAAATCTAAATCTGCAGCTTTAAGCCAGGTAAATAGCAAAATCTGTGGTTCTTGATTCCAGATGTCTTTCCAAACAAATAAACTATGTAGAAAAGCAACCCCTGTCATCAACAAATTTAAGTAAGCCGCAGGTCGAGGACCTGTTCGCCGCACTATTCCAGTTGCCCAAGGTAGTGTCAAAATAGCGCCAATTAATCCATAAAATGGCACCCACCAACTTGTTAAAAATAATGTCTGATTCATTCTGGCTTTCCAAACAAATTTGTAATTTAAATGTTAATTTAAAGTGAATTAACATAATTAAACAACTAAAATAATTGCGGAATATCAATTACAATTAATTTGCTATATCATTGCTTTTAATCTACATAAACCTCTTCGGTAGTTTTTTAGCTAAAGTGAGACTATTCAGTTTTATTAAAACTTTTGTTATCTCGATCAAAGTATACTTTGTTCAAAGAACGATTCAGACGAAGCCTTTTAGACAGCGAATATTTTTCTCCTGTCATACCGCTACAGACTGAAGGTTTGGTTTTATCATTTTGTCTGATCCCAAAGTAATAAAGAAATTATAAAACAGAAGTTACACCTCTAGAAACAGAGAAACTTCAATGAAGTAAAAGCAACTAATCATGAGGTGTTAAGTTTTTTTAAAGTATCCTATTTTAAATTATAATAGAAATTAATATTGTCAAGAGAGCCAAGCTTTCCTATGCTTAATTTGGAGATGCTTTTGTAGGTTACAAATGGCATCCCCGTCAAATTTTCTGTAACAGCCTGATTGGTACTAGTTATTGCTTTAATTACATAGGAGGTCTGCGATGCCAATTGCAGTGGGAATGATTGAGACGAAGGGCTTTCCAGCAGTGGTGGAAGCAGCCGACGCAATGGTGAAAGCTGCTCGTGTTACACTTGTCGGTTACGAAAAGATTGGTAGTGCTCGTGTCACAGTGATTGTGCGAGGAGATGTTTCTGAAGTACAAGCCTCTGTTGCGGCTGGAGTTGATGCTGCAAGACGAGTAAATGGAGGTGAAGTTCTCTCAACTCACATTATTGCGCGTCCTCACGAAAACTTGGAGTACGTACTGCCGATTCGTTATACCGAAGCGGTAGAACAGTTCCGAATGTAACTTACGGAATTGTGTTTGAGGTGTGTCAGTTTTTTTTGCTAAATACATTTAAGGAGTAAAACCGATGTCAATCGCCGTCGGAATGATAGAAACATTAGGTTTCCCAGCAGTAGTAGAAGCAGCCGATAGCATGGTGAAAGCTGCTCGTGTTACACTTGTGGGCTACGAAAAAATCGGTAGTGGGCGCGTCACAGTGATTGTGCGGGGAGATGTTTCTGAAGTACAAGCTTCAGTTGCTGCTGGGGTTGACAATGTCAAGCGCGTTAATGGCGGTCAGGTGCTATCAACCCATATTATTGCCCGCCCTCACGAAAACTTAGAGTATGTTCTACCAATCCGTTACACCGAAGCAGTAGAACAATTCCGCGAAAGTACAAATGCGATTCGCCCTTACGGAAATAGAATGTGATGTAAGGCGTAATGCAAATTGCAAAAGTTCGTGGTAACGTAGTCAGCACTCAAAAAGAACCCAGTCTTCGAGGGGCAAAACTGCTTTTGTTACAACTTGTAGACGAAGAAGGAAATCCTTTACCGAAATACGAAGTTGCAGCGGACAACGTAGGTGCAGGAGTAGACGAATGGGTATTGGTGAGTTGCGGTAGTGCTGCTCGCATTGTTCAGGGAAACGAGCAACGACCGCTTGATGCTGTGGTAGTAGCGATTATTGATAGTGTCCGCGTTGAAGATCGTTTAATTTACAGCAAAAAGGATCAATACCGTTAAGTAAAGCGCTTTGGATGAACGACGAATACAGAATGACAGATACTTCGCTTGTAGGTTCTGCATTCTGAATTCTAAGTTCTGCAGTAATTAGGAGGAAATTACCGATGGTAGTCCGCAGCCCGGCTGCCCCCCCGAAACCTTGGTCAAATTCAGTGGAGCCGAAGATTGAACCAAGTGCATACGTGCATTCACTGTCTAACTTGAGTGGAGATGTAACTATTGGAGCAAATGTAGTCATTGCTCCTGGAACTTCTATCATTGCTGATGAAGGCGCTCCTTTCCATATCGGTGAAGGAACTAATATACAAGATGGTGTTGTCGTTCATGGTCTAGAACAAGGTCGCGTTATCGGGGACGACGAAAAACAGTACTCTGTGTGGATTGGGAAAAATACCTCGATTACTCACATGTCACTGATTCATGGTCCTGCTTATATCGGAGATAACTGTTTTATTGGCTTTCGTTCGACAGTGTTTAACGCCCGAGTCGGTCATGGCTGCATTATTATGATGCACGCCTTGATTCAAGATGTAGAAATTCCTGCAGGTAAGTACGTCCCTTCAGGCGCAGTTATCACGAACCAACAGCAAGCCGATTACCTGCCCGATGTTGAATCAGAAGATATGGAGTTCACCAGTCTTGTGGTGGGTATGAATGATGCCTTAAAAGCAGGATATGAACGTGCTAGCGAAAGCACTACACCAATTCGTAACGAGCTTGTCAGCACCTCAAGCTCAACTAATTCAAATGGTTCCAGCCGCAGTTTTTCTACTTCTTCTATGATGACAAGTCCTTACCTTAGCCAAGACACAGTAGCACAAGTCCGACAATTATTACAGCAAGGCTATAAAATCGGTACCGAACACGTTAATGAACGAAAATTCCGCACAGGTTCTTGGCAAAGCTGTAGTCCAATTAATACCAATCGCGAAGCTGAAGTGATCGCCGAACTCGAAGCTTGCATGGAAAATCATGCCGGCGAGTACGTGCGGATGTTTGGCATTGATCCAAAAGGCAAGCGCCGTGTAATGGAAAGCATTATCCAGCGCCCCGATGGTTCGCAAGTCGCAAAACCAGCGGCAATGGCAAAAGGAAGCAGTTACCAATCATCAGTTGGCTCGATAGCATCGAGTAGACATATAAATCAATATACAGCTTCACAAGTCCGACATTTAATTCAGCAAGGCTATAAAATCGGTACCGAACACGTTGATGAACGGAGATTCCGCACAGGTTCTTGGCAAAGCTGTACTCCAATTACTGCCAGCAGTGAATCACAAGCGATCGCCGAACTCGAAACATGTATGGCAAATCATACAGGCGAGTATGTGCGGATGTTTGGTATTGATCCAAAAGGCAAGCGCCGCGTGATGGAAAGCATTATTCAACGCCCCAACAGTAAAGAAGTACAGCCAGCTAGCTCAAGTCATAGCAGCGATCGCCAGCGGCAACCAGCACCAGCTTATAACAAACAATCATCAGCCAGTACGCGTTTACAGCCAGAAGTTGTTGAACAAATTCGTCAACTGATTGCTCAAGGCAATCGAGTCAGTGCTGAACACGTTGATCAACGGCGCTTCCGTACAGGTTCCTGGGCAAGTTGTGGACAGGTTGACAGCACCAATGCATCTGCAGCGATCGCGGCAATTGAATCATTTTTATCTGAGTATGAAGGAGAATACGTCCGCTTAATTGGTATTGATGCAAATAAGCGACGGATCTTAGAAACGATTATTCAGCGTCCTTAAACTAAGTGTCGGCTACAACAAGTGACAATTCCGTTAGACTTGTGGGTAGCTTGAACCAGCTTAGTGACATTTTATCCGGCGATCGAGGTTCCAATTCCAATGTATGTGCCGCCACTGCGTCCGCCTAATTATGATGATACCTACATCAGTGGCGAAGTAACCATTGATCCGAGTGCGGCGATCGCACCAGGAGTGCTCTTGCAAGCAAGTCCCAATTGCCAGATTATTATTGGTGCTGGGGTTTGTATTGGTATGGGTTCAATTCTTCACGCTTATGAAGGCATATTAGAAATAGAGACAGGAGCAAATTTAGGCTCTGGTGTTTTAATACTAGGCAAAGGAAAAATTGGGGCAAATGCATGTATTGGTTCCACAGCTACTATCCTTAATTCTTCTATCGAACCACAACAAGTCGTCTTACCAGGTTCGCTGATTGGAGACAAAAGTCGTGTAGTTGTGGCACACACATCTGTGGCGGGCATTGATACAATCAATGAAACCGCCTCCCTTTCTCTTGAAGAAACAAATGGTGATAATTCTCCTGCGATGAATAACTCACCGTCGTCAACGCCAGAACCTCCTGAATCTGAACCTAGTGAGACAACACCTTTGCAGCAACCTACAAGTCAAAAAGTCTATGGACAAGCACAATTAAATCGTATGCTGTCAACAATGTTTCCTTACCGCCAAGCCTTGAACCGCCCTATACAAGATGGTCAGTCTCCTTCTGATCAGCCTTAATTCTATATTCTGGTCTGTTCACATGGAGGTCTAAGATGGAGACACCAAACCAAGGATACGCTCCCAGGGAGCAGTTCAGTAAAAAAGATGATCTCCGAGAAAGTGCCTTGGGTTTAGTTTCAACTTTAAGCTTTCCGGCAATTATCCAAACTGCTGATGCCATGCTGAAGTCCTCTGAAGTGACTTTAGTAGGATTTGAGAAAATTGGCAGTGGTCACTGTACTGCGATCGTACGTGGTAAAGTTGCTAGCATTCGCTTGGCAGTGGAAGCAGGAGCACAAACAGCTGCAGAATTTGGTCAGCTTGTTTCAACGTTGGTCATACCACGACCTCTACCCAATTTGGACGTTGTTTTTCCGATTGGTAATCGCTTGTCTGATCTAGCTCAGTTTGAGCGCGACATTCGCGTTAGTAGTCAAGCAATCGGTTTATTGGAAACACGCGGTTTTCCAGTTATGGTTGGGGCAGCTGATGCCATGCTCAAAGCTGCTGACGTGAAACTCATGTCTTACGAAAAGATTGGCGCGGGACTATGTACCGCAATCATTCGCGGAGCAGTTGCCGATGTTGTGGTAGCAGTAGAAGCAGGAATGCAGGAAGCATTACGCATTGACGCAAATTCGTTAAATGCAGTGACAGTCATCCCCAGACCTTTAGATGATTTAGAGCAAAGCCTACCTCTAGCAAGCTGCTTGCTTGAAGATCAGCCTAAGCCCTTGAAACTACCAGTAGCAATTAAAGATAAAACACCCGAAGCAGAGTTGATTAAGCTACCAGATTTGGCAACTATTCCGGTAGAAATTAATCAAGCAGAAATTAATCAAGAGGAGTAAATTTTATAACGTCTATAGTACAATCTCCTTTTCTATAATGTTTGCTTGTTGGTGGAGTCAAACCGAAGTAACAGCCTTGTATCGGATTTGATTGGTACCCTGGATGCCAAAACAAGAAAAGCGCTGCACACTGATAGTATGATGAGAGTAGCATCTCTGAGTGTGGTCAAAAACCACAAACGCAGATGGGAAAGTAGTTATGGCTCGCATAGCAAACTATTTAAATGTACAACGCTGTGACAGAAGGGATCTTACGCTCTTGTTGTTGTTTTGATAATAACCGCAAATTCTTATAAAGAAAAGCCATTATTTCTAATAGTAAGAATAGAATGTGCTCTATAGATCCTCCTTGAACTTTGAAGGAGAGGGAACCTTGAAGCAAGCAACGCTTCATCAGTTAAAGGTATTTGAAGCCGCTGCACGACATGGTAGCTTTACACGGGCAGCAGAAGAATTATTTCTGACTCAACCTACTGTCTCGATGCAGGTTAAACAACTGACAAAAGCAATAGGTTTACCACTGTTTGAGCAAGTCGGTAAACGTCTTTACTTGACAGAAGCCGGCAAAGAATTATTTACGACTTGTCGAGCCATATTTGAGGAATTAGCTCAGTTGGAAATGACTGTGGCTGATCTCAAGGGCTTAAAGCAAGGACAATTACGCCTAGCCGTTATTACAACTGCTAAGTACTTTGTACCTCGTCTATTAGGACCATTTTGCCAGCGCTATCCTGGCATTGATATTGCGTTACAAGTCACTAATCACTCCGGCATTCTCGAACGATTAACGGATAATTTGGATGATTTGTATGTCATGAGCCAGGTTCCAGAACATTTAGATGTCGTGTTTCAACCGTTTTTGGATAATCCTCTTGTCGTGTTGGCACCGGTAAATCATCCTTTAGCTCATGAAAAAAATATTTCGCTCTCACGGCTTGCTGAAGAACCTTTTATTATGCGCGAACCAGGTTCAGGAACGCGTAAAGCAGTTCAACAACTCTTTGCTACACATGAAACTACAGTGAAAGTCAAGTTGGAACTAGGCAGTAACGAAGCAATTAAACAAGCGATCGCCGGTGGTTTGGGACTTTCTGTCTTATCTCGTCATACCTTGACCCCAGACGGAGCAAACAGTGAATTGAAGGTATTGGATGTAGAACATTTTCCCATTCATCGTAACTGGTACGTTGTCTATCCCAACGGTAAGCAACTCTCGGTTGTAGCGCGTACTTACTTAGAATATTTGCTCGATGCTGCTAAACAATTTTCTACTTCAGCATCGAGTTCATCAGATTAGTCTTAGAAATCTCAATCTGTAGTGGCATAGCTTGAGTTGTTTTCGCTAAAATGCCTACTAACCAATTTATATATCTACACCCCAGTTGTTATTTTGGTCAGAAAATAAATTCAGGTGCTGATCTCTTATTAAAGTTGTAGGTTTTGTTTAACCGATTGCTAAGGATTTACTTGATTAAACAGCTATATTAAATATGATTAAATACTGAGATTAATCCATCTATAAATAAGCAGACTAGGCACACATGTCTGCTTATTATCAATTAACTTCTACCACGAAAACGGCGCTTACGTCTTCTAGCCACTTCTTTGCGCTTCCGCTTTTCAATGGGAGTTTCAAAGTGACGTTTACTCTTGATATCTGGTAAAATCCCTGCTTTAGAGACTTGACGTTTAAATCTCCTTAGTGCTGACTCAAAATTTTCATTTTCACCGACTACAACTTGGGTCATTCTATTTCCTCTTAACTACAATGCATAGCATTTATGACAATCTCAATTCAAAAAAATCAGTTATGACGTCAGTGCTATTCAATTCTTATAAATAGGTTCTCAATGACGAATAACAAAATATGAAAAAACTCTAGCTATAGTTAATTAACTGAATTGAATTGGGTATAATTTCTGAAAAGGATAGTGTCTAATAATAAAAAATGAAAGGTAGTAAAATAACTAGAGAGCCTTTCTCTCTTATCTTTACTTTTCAGAAGACATTCAATTTTTGAACTTTCAATAATATCATGTATCAGTGGCATTTGCAACTGTTGCAAATACACTCCTTGGCATTACTGCTGATATCAGCGTATTTAACTCAGTTACTTAAGTTAACTTCTGCAAGAGTATCAAGACTTAGTAGCGTTTTGAATAATTCTGGTTTCTGTCACCCCAGTTTCCACCACCTGAACGTCTGTCCTCACGTGGTTTAGCTTTGTTGACTTTCATTGTTCTTCCCATCCATTCTGCACCATCGAGAGCTTCGATTGCGCTAGTTTCGGCAGCTTCACTTTCCATTTCTACAAATCCGAAGCCTCGAGGAAGACCAGTTTCACGATCTGTTGGTAATTGTACGCGCTTCACAGTACCATATTCAGCAAAGATACTGCTAAGATCTTCTTGTGTAACTTCAAAGGACAAGTTACCCACGTAAATTGACATTGAATCTCTCCTGCATCGACTTTTGTAGAGAGTTCGATCCGGAGAGGCGCTTGTGAATTAAGAACAAACAACTACCGCCGAATTTACTTCTCGCTTACCAGCTTAACATACAACTTATATATGTAGAGATCAGGGGTCAGGGGTCAGAGATGAGAATGAAATTGGTTCTGAGCTTCTAGAGTGTCCTAATTTTTGCAGGTAGATGAGCTTAGTTCAACGATGCTGGTAATTGAGTCAAGATTAACAGCACACAAGAACTGATGGAGTTGATCATAATGAGAATAAAAACTCATATCTATGAATACTCATCAATTACCAACCCCGACTTTTTTTGCTCCTAGTAAAGTTAATGAAATATGGCGTGTTCCTTACGAACAACGCGCGCAAGAAGCAGCATCATGGGCGCAAGAGTACAACATTACACCAGCCAGCAAAGATAAAATTCGCATTGGGTTGCTTTTGATTGATGTCCAGAATACCTTTTGTATTCCTGGATTTGAATTATTTGTTGGTGGTAGATCTGGTACAGGCGCGGTTGAAGATAATGCACGTTTGTGTGAATTTATCTATCGCCATTTAGGTGTGATTAGTGCGATCGCCGCCACAATGGATACTCATACTGCAATGCAAATTTTCCATCCTGTATTTTGGGTTAACTCCTCTGGTACTCATCCCGCACCTGCAACATTAATTACACCTGATGAAGTAGAGCAAGGTATCTGGAAAGTCAATCCTGCTGTCGCGGCGAGTATTAGTAGCAAAGATCATCAAGCACTACAAAACCACGCTTTACACTATGTTAATCAACTAACACATCACGGTAAATATCCTTTAACCGTATGGCCTTACCATGCCATGCTAGGTGGTATTAGTCATGCTTTGGTTTCTGCGGTAGAAGAAGCCGTGTTTTTCCATACAATTGCCCGTAATACTCAAGCAAGATTTGAAATTAAAGGTAACAATCCATTAACCGAAAATTATTCAGTACTGCATCCTGAAGTATTAACAGGTGTTGATGGTCGAGCGATCGCGCGAAAAAATACAGAGTTAATTCAGTATTTATTAGAATTTGACAAACTTATTATTGCAGGTCAAGCGAAAAGTCACTGCGTCGCTTGGACAATTGATGATTTATTAACAGAAATTAAATCGGTTAATTCCAGCCTGGCACAAAAAATTTATTTACTAGAAAATTGCACATCTCCCGTTGTTATTCCTGATGTAGTAGATTACACCGAACAGGCTGAAGCAGCTTTTGAACGCTTTGCGGCGGCGGGAATGCATTTGGTTAAATCGAGTGAAGCGGGTGATTGGTTATTGTAATGCAAATTTGGCAAGCATCGAAATCTTGGCAGGTTGGGTTAGTTTTAATCATCGGAGTATTTGGTACTTCAGCTGCATCAATTTTTGTGCGGTTAGCATTTGCAGCAGTACCAGGTGTTCCTAGTGTTGGATTTAGTCTTGTTCTATCCGCAGCGCGTTTGACAATTTCTGCGATACTACTACTACCAGCTTGGCATCATCTGCGCTCATCTCCACCTAGACGTATATCTATATACTATGCATTAGTAGCAGGTATTTGCTTAGCGCTACACTTTGCAACGTGGATCACTTCGCTTGCTTTTACCTCAATTGCTGCTGCATCGACTTTAGTAAATAGTACACCAATTTGGGTGGCGCTACTTTCGTGGTTATGGCTGCGTGAAAAGCTATCATATATGACTCTTGTAGGAATCGGTGTTGCACTTGCAGGCGGTATTGTTATTGCATTAGGAGGTGCTGGGGTAGATTCTTTTGCAAGTAACTCCCTACTGGGAAATTTTCTGGCACTTTTTGGTGCTTGGATGTACAGTTTGTATCTACTCCTCGGACGTCAAGCTCAACAAGAAGGATTAGGATTAGGCAGCTATATTACAATTGCTTACACTACAGGAGCTTTAGTATTACTGCCGTTGCCAGGAGTGTTGGGTGTATCTTATACAGGCTATCCATCTATCGTCTATGCTTACATACTACTAATCGCGCTTTTCTCGCAAATGATCGGGCATACTAGCCTGAACTGGGGAATGCGCTGGCTTTCACCAACGTTTGTCACGCTTGCTGCTTTATTTGAACCTGTTGGTGCTAGTTTTCTCGCTTATTTCCTGCTGGATGAATTACCAGGGCGTTTAACAATTGTAGGTGCAGCTATTTTATTAGTGGGAGTAGCTTGTGCGATCGTGGGAGCGAGGCAAAAATAAATTAAATCGAGCTAATGAAACCAAGATGAAGCTTTTTCATCTCGGTATTATCTATTTATTAATGAAGTGTGGCAAGGATTGTGATACTTAGTATTTTGCTCGTTTTGAGTTTGTATTCGACATTGGCTCAACTGTTGCTATAACCTCTCCTGTTTGGCTAGTGTCGTATCCACCTAATGCTTCTAGTTGCGAGAGAACTCGCCGATGCCCTAATGTACTAAGTAATTGTTGCACAGGAGCTTCATCTAGGTAAGGTTTAAGAATAACTAAATCATATCGGGAACGATGCAGTGGTAGAAATTCCAAACCAAAGGCAGCAGCGACTGATGCAGTGCTGACTCCTGCGGTTACTTTACCTGTTGCGATCGCGTGAGCAACCTCTAGATGTCCGCGTACAATCTGTTCAAAACCCTTGACAGATTTAACATTAATGCCTGCTTGCTGAAGCGATCGCTCTAACAACTGGCGGCTACCAGATCCTATTTCTCGGTTCACAATTGTAACTCCAGGTAAAGTTAAATCCTCTACAGATTTGAGGTTGAGTGGATTTCCTGGCTGAATCATTAATCCCTCTTCCCAACTTCCCAAATTAATCAAAACAGCTGTGTTATTTTGTAAAACAGCTTGCACGAAAGTAACATTGTGTTCCTGAGTAGCAGAATCATATAAATGCATCCCTGCAATGTGAACTTCCCCTCGACAGAGCCGATGCAACGCAGTCATACTGTTGTCAGATGTCCAATGAACGCGCAATTCGGGATGCCAACGTTCTGCTGCCCGTGCCCATAGTGAGAGGGCTGGCGTGCAGCCTGCCAAAACGACCGTATGATGCAGTTTTTCTAGATCGTCTAGTAACTTAACTTGTGTCGAGGAAGATGAATCATACTTGCCTTCTCCATCAGCAGGAATCATCTCCATGCGAAAGGCATCATTGCCCAACAACGGATAAGCTATCCAGCGATCGCCGACTCGCGCTAGGCTTAAGCGTAGTGCTTTGCCAGTAGGAGTATGCTGTGCCGGAACTGCTTCAATTTGAGGAGTATCTTGTTCCAACCAGAATAAATCTTCGACTTGACATCCCAATGCCTTTGCCAAGCGGAGTGCTACGGTAGTTGATGGGGCATATTGTCCAGATTCCACACCACCAATGGTTTGTCGAGAGACACCTGCAATCACAGCTAAGTCTTGCTGACTCATACCTAGGCGCAGCCGAATTTGCTTTAAGTTGTTGTAAAGATCGTGTTGCTTCACACTGCTTGATTAAATTCCTTGAGAACTGGCACGCAGCTGTAGTTAACATAAGTAGTTTTGGCATCTGTTACCCAAACCTGCATTTACATTACCAGATTTCACATAGGCTGAAAGCTATCAATGGTTATTGTTGATAACTCAATAATAGACCTCCTGCATGAATCGAAAAACTACCCTTGTCATTCTGAACCCTTCGCTGGCGCTCAAGGGCAGGTTCCACGCAGTGGAGTGTTCGCGCAGCGTTGCCGTAGGCTAGAATCTCAAGAGATGTTTCAGGTATTCCCGCAGGAAGTCTAATGAATTCTTTACGCGGATTGTAACGGTTGTGTCAATCGTTGAGTAAAAATAATCGACGTGAATCTAGGCAAGCAAACCACGGTAAGGGACGGACTTTCAGGCGTTCCCAATTGTCCTTAAAGACTTCTGCCTGAAGGTTATAATCGTCTGTGTTAATAGGTGGTTCTTGCAACTTCAGATACAAAGTCATACGATGGGGCGTTTCACTTGTCCAAACTAACCAACAGGGAAACGTATTTTCCTGATGTTGATCTGGAAAGGTAATTTGATGGGCACGAATACCCACATGGGTATGCAGCGAAGACATAGGTTCAGGGGATTTAAGGGTACAGTTCCAATCCAGCGCTTGAAGTGTCTGAAAGTCTATCAGTTGAATTCTCGAAATATTTTTACAGCCTGTTAGTTGGGCAACAGTTAGTGTGTTAGGGTTTTCAAAAACGGTTTGTTTATGTCCATCCGCAACAATCTTACCAGCAGAGAGAACAATTAATTTCTGGCAAATTCGGTAAGCTTCCTCTAGATTATGGCTGACAAATAAAGTTAATCCTTGGTAGCTAGACAAGGTTTTAATCAATTGCTTTTCTAGTTCGCTGCGTAAATGAGTGTCAAGGGCAGAAAATGGCTCATCTAATAGCAAAATTTCTGGATGAGTTGCTAATGCTCTAGCTAGCGCCACCCGTTGTTGTTGTCCACCAGATAGCTGATAGGGATAGCGATGCTCAAATCCTACTAGTTTGACCTGTTCTATTTGAGTGGCGACGTGTTTCGCTTGCAACTTCTTAGATAAGCCTTTTAGACCATAGGCAATGTTTTGGGCAATAGTAAGATGAGGAAACAGAGCATAGTTTTGAAAAAGGAAACCGACGCGGCGATCGCGACTAGGCAGATTAATTCCCTTACGGGAGTCATATAAAATCCGGTCATTTAGCACGATGACTCCACTGGTGGGTGTTTCAATTCCTGCAATACAGCGGAGGGTCATACTTTTGCCTGAACCCGAACTACCTAAAATTCCTAGCACTTCTCGCTCAACGGTAAAAGCGACTGCTAGAGAATAACTGGGAAGTTGCTTTTGAATATCGACGATGAGTTGCATTGAATGCTTGCAGTTTCTTGTGCTGTTGTTGACTCTGGGGTTGTTGTGATTCTAGATATCGCACCCACCAAAGCAAAGCAAAGGCGATCGCACTCATGATGAGCACCATGATGTTTGCTAATTCATACCGTTGCATTTGTACTGCATCATAGATAGCTAAGGGCAATGTTTGCGTTCTTCCAGGGATACTACCTGCAACCATTAAGGTGGCTCCAAATTCTCCGAGTCCTCGCGCCACACTCAACCCAAATCCAGCTAAAATGCCTCGATAAGCCACAGGAATTGCAATCCGCCAGAGGACTTCTAGTTCTGTTGAACCGAGGGTACGGGCTGCTGCTTCTAATTCAGGATCGACATTGGCGATCGCGGCTCTGGTTGATTCAACCATTAAAGGAAATGCGACAATAGCAGAGGCGATCGCTCCAGCTTGCCAGGTAAATAATAAATCAATACCAAACCATTCTTTGATCGGGCTGCCTCTTCCCAATACCAGCAACAAGAAATAGCCTACGACACTCGGTGGCAATACTAACGGCAAATTCAGCAGTGTGGAAACAATAATCTGCCCTGAAAATTGTTTTCTTGCCAGCAAGATTCCTATGCTTAGACCAAATACCAGAATCAAAATGCTGGCAACGATTGTGACTTGCAAAGACAAAATAAACGGCTGCCAGATCATGATAACGGTTCCTCTCCTGGTAAAACAAAGCCATATTTGCGCATCAAAGGTCTTCCCTGTTCGCCATTGATAAAAGCGGCGAATTGCTTGGCTACCTCTGGATGACGGGCATTTTTGGGAACTGCTAGCATTTGTTCGAGTGGTTGATGTAAATTGGCAGGAAGCAAAATCCACTTGCCTGGTTTATTGATACTGATGGAAAGCGCGGCGATCGCGATATCTGCATTTCCTGTTTCTGCATATTGCTGTGTTTGTCTGATATTTTCTCCAAAAACAAGCTTCGGTTGCAGTTCTTCCCAAATGCCTGCCGATTGCAGGGCTTCTTGTGCTGCGACACCATAGGGTGCGTGGTTGGGATTGGCGATCGCGACTCGCTGAATCTGCGGTTGAGTTAAGTCTTTGATGTTTTGAATATTCAGGGGGCTATCTTCTCTGTGCCAAAGTGTAATGCGTCCTATCCCGTACAATGCCTTTGTTTCTGGTAGAATTAATCCTTTTTGGTCTAAATCATTGACAAATTGCTTATTAGCTGCTGCAAACAAATCGACAGGTGCACCCCGCTCAATTTGCTGGGCAAGTTGCCCTGTTGATCCCAAGTTAAACGTTACCTGATTTCCTGTTTCTTGTTCCCACAGCTTACCAATCTCTGGAAAGACGTCGTTTAAATCTGCGGCTGCGGACACAGTCAAGGAGATTGTCTCAGCCGGAGGTGAGGGAGAAGTCACTAAAGTAGGCGTACTGACAGTAGAAACTCCACATGCTGTTAAACAACCGATGAGAGCGAGAACTAAAAACCACAAGTGCTTTTTCATGATTTGCTCACAATGTCGCTATCACTGCAGACAAGGCAAGTATTATCTATACAATGCCAATATACTTGCATAATTTTATGTTCTACTTAGCAGTGCCACAGTTGTTCACAGTTAATGGCTAGCAGGTGCAAATGCAAATATGTATTGCTCAAGCTTGGAACAATCAACGTATAGCTATGGAAATGAGGCTCGTAGTTCTCTTAAAGGCAATGTCAAAGCCTTTGTTGCTGGAGCTATTTTATAGCGCGATCGCCCTCGTTGCCACGGGCTAAGTAAATTTTTTTGCTCCAATTTGTCACAATTGATGCGGCATCTAAATATAAGGAGGCGATCGCGCTAGCCAATTTAATTCATGTTAACTTCAGATCGCCTACCTAAAAGTTCGTTCTATTGTGCTTATGTTGTCATTGACATGACAGGCTCTTTTTTGACTGGTGCAACACCAGCTAAGTCTAAAATTTGTGGAATCAAATCTTCGCGCTTAACTGCCATCATATGGACACCTTGACATAATTCGCGAGCGATTTGGACTTGCTCTGCTGCAATTTTGACTCCTTCTTGGAGAGGATCTTGCGCTTGTTCTAAACGGTCAATAATATGTTGTGGAATATTGACTCCAGGAACACAGCGATTAATAAATTGGGCATTTTTAGCAGATTTTAATAAAAAGATACCCGCCATGATTGGCTTACCACAGCCATTGGCGATTTTATCCATAAATTTTTCTAGACGATCAAAATCTGTAATGAGTTGACTTTGGAAAAACTGCGCCCCAGCTTCAAGTTTACGGTCAAATCGACTTTGTAACCCTGACCAGCTTGCGAGTTGTGGATCGACTGCTGCACCAGGAAATAAATCTGTTGCACCATCAGTGAGAGGTTGATCGCAACAATCCATCCCAGAGTTCATTTTATGAATTAATTTGAGCAGTCGGATAGATTCGAGGTCAAACACACTTTTGGCATCTACATGATCGCCTGCTTTTACAGGGTCGCCCGTGAGCGCTAAAATATTGCGGATGCCGAGAGCATAAGCACCCATAAGATCTGCTTGGAGTCCAATACGGTTGCGATCGCGACAGGCAATTTGACAAATTGGCTCAATTCCGTACTGTAACAATATCACCGAAGCCGCTAGCGAAGACATCCGCAGCACTGCCCTACTACCATCAGTAATATTCACCGCGTGGACGCGATCTTTGAGTTGTTGTGCCATTTGCACCATATGCGCTGGATTGCTACCTTTGGGTGGTGCAACTTCAGCCGTGATTAAAAAGTCACCCTGAATAATGGCAGTGCGTAATGAGTTTAAAGAAGTTCCGTTTAAATTATTTAGCATTAGATCGTGCAAATTAAATTTTATATTTTTCTAGCAATTACACTGGCATAGAATAGCCCAAAGATGATTTCACTTTGTTCAGGGTTTGGTTCGCGATCGCTTCTGCTTTTTCTCGTCCTGAACGTAAGACCGACTCTAAATAGCCTTTATCGTTCATGACTGCATGATATTTGTCTTGGATTGGTTTAAGGGCTGCGATCGCTGTTTCTGCGAGTAGCGGTTTAAATTGTCCCCAGCCCATATCTTGACACTCAGCCGCAACTTCTTGCTTTGACTTGCCCGAAAGCAGCATATAGAGTGTTAACAAATTATGACATTCAGGGCGTTCTGGGTCATCAAACGTTAAACCCTTGATTGGATCAGTTTTACAGCGCTTAATCTTTTGTTGAATTTGTTCTGGAGTATCGAGTAAATTAATCCGACTAGCATCTGACGGATCGGATTTAGACATTTTGCGCGTACCATCTGTCAAACTCATCACCCGCGCACCTTCTTTGCGAATGAGTGGATCTGGTAACTTAAGTACTGGATTTTCTCTGGCAAATTGATAGTTGAACCGCGCTGCAATATCGCGGGTAAGTTCTAAGTGTTGCTTTTGATCCTCACCGACAGGTACTTTATCTGCTTGATACAGCAAAATATCTGCTGCCATTAATACGGGATAATCAAGTAAGCCTGTACTGACATTTTCTCCTTGCTTGATTGCCTTTTCCTTAAACTGGATCATGTCTTGCAGCCAGTTCAAGGGCGTAATGCAATTGAGTAGCCATGTCAACTCACTATGGGCGCAAATGTGGGATTGGACAAATATAGTCGAATGATTTATGTCAAGACCACTCGCCAGATATATAGCAGCCATATTATACGTATTAGTTGCTAGTGTTGCTGGATCGTGCGGTACGGTTATAGCGTGTAAGTCTGCTATGAATAAGAAGTTCTCGTATTCGCTTTGCCCTTCTACCCAATTGCGAATTGCACCTAGATAATTACCTAAGTGTAAATTACCAGTTGATTGAATCCCAGATAGAACGCGCTGCTTAGCCATTGATTTTAATTGATTGTTTACGCAATAACTGCCCAAAAATTATAGTAGGTATCTTTTTAGTTACTAGTTTCCAATTATGACTCAATCTTCCCCAAATCCGATGACTCTGCTGCGCCAATGCCTCAAATTAGCGCAAGAAGTTTCTACCCATGCTCAAGCAAATGAAGAATTTACCCAACTGCGTGATGGTATCGCAGCAACAAACCCCCAAGCAGCAGAATTGATGGATATACTCTGGCAAGATGTTATTGCTGCACGACGTTCAGCAGAGTTTTGGCACGAGATGAGCAACGTAGAAAAAGACTTAAGTAACCGGATGATGGAAAATATGGCACAATTACGCCAAAATTACTTACGTCTGATGCAGGAGATGTAGAGAAGAGAGCAGAGGAAGCAGAGGGGAATACTTTTTTCTATCTACTCAAAACTCATAATTCAAAACTCAAAACTAGCCACTCACCACACTTCATGAACAAATTTTTATAAATATTGATATTGGTGAATTTTTAGTACTTTTTGACACCAGTGGCAGTAAGTTTAGGTAATTGATCCCCCATGCAGGGACTATATCCCTTCAACATTCTTTGCCAATTTGGAGTACGTGCCCATGAAAGCATTACTGCTATGGCCCGTTATGCCTAATTCTTTCTGGTCGTACCAGGAAACATTAAATTTAGCAGGTTTGCGCTCAACAAATCCACCGCTTGGTTTAATTACGATCGCCGCAATGTTGCCAGCTGAGTGGGAAATTCGCTTTGTAGACCGCAATATCCGCTTTGAAACGGAGGATGACTGGGCTTGGTGCGACTTGGTCATCATATCAGCAATGATTATCCAAAAACAAGACTTTCGCGAACTCATCCAAAAAGGGGTTGCGTTAGGGAAGAAAGTTGCTGTAGGTGGTCCATACCCGACATCTGTACCAAAGATTGCATTAGATGCAGGAGCGCATTATCTTATTTTGGATGAAGGGGAATGCACAATTCCCATGTTTTTAGAAGCTTTAGCACGTGGCGAAGCCTGTGGGATATTCCGATCGCCAGAAAAACCTGATGTAACGCAAACACCAATTGCACGGTACGACTTACTTGATTTAAACGCCTACTTAGCAGTTACAGTTCAGTTTTCCCGTGGTTGTCCTTTTCAGTGCGAATTCTGTGACATTATTAACTTGTACGGACGCAAGCCTCGCACAAAAACCCCAGAGCAAATGTTGCAAGAATTTCAAGTTCTTTATGACTTGGGTTGGCGGCGATACGTATTTGTTGTTGATGATAATTTTATTGGCAATAAACGGAATGCAAAAGTATTTTTAAAGGCATTGATTCCGTGGATGGAAGCGCATGATTATCCCTTCATTTTATTAACTGAAGCTTCGCTAAATTTAGCTGAAGATGATGAATTAGTTGAACTCATGGTAAAAGCTGGTTTTACTATGGTGTTTATGGGGATTGAAACTCCGGATACAGATAGTTTAGTAGGCATTCATAAATTACAAAATACTCGTCAAGATTTGATTGAATCTTGTCATAAAATTACCCGTGCCGGACTGCAAATTATGTCTGGTTTTATTATGGGATTTGATAACGAACGTCCTGGTGCAGGAAAACGAATTCAAACATTCATTGAAGAAACAGGAATTCCACAGTGTCAATTTAGTTTATTGCAAGCATTACAAAATACAGCAATGTGGAATCGCCTGCAAAAAGAAGGGCGACTAGTTGACGGTTTAGGGACGATTCACCAAGGTGCAATTATGAATTTTGTGCCGACTCGTCCGGTAGAAGAGTTAACGGAAGAATATATCGATGCCTTCTGGAATATTTATGAACCAATGCCATATTTGAAACGTACGTTTCGTCACTTTCGGATGATGAATGGCTGGCGGGGTAAAACAAAACGCCCAGTAACAATGACTGAATTGCAGTTATTTGCTGCGCTTTGTTGGCGACAGGGTTTGTTGCGTTCGACGCGATTTCGTTTTTGGTGGCAATTAGGGGCGATCGCACTGACAAAACCACGTCTGGTATATGATTACTTAGTTGCCTTAGGTGCAGGCGAACACTTTTTCCACTACCGCTACCAAGTGCGAGAACAATTGCAAGTACAACTGAGTACAATCAAACAAGCAAAGCAACAGGAGTTATTAGCTGTTAGCTAATTGTTTACTCGCTTAAACGTTGACGCAGCCATAAAGCGAAAAAGGGAAGTGCTAAACGATAATTCTGTTCAGAACCGTAGATCAAGCCTTTTTGCTGTAATCCTATCAATGCACCTTGTAGACTTCCACCACGAGAAAGCCCGTGTTTTTGAATATACTCTCGGCTTTGTGGTTTACTTGTAGGATCTAACGCAAGACATTCTAAAAGTTGCACTTGACTTGCAGGTAAAAGCATGAGTAATGACTCGAAGGTGATTGACAAATCCTGTAATAACTCTTGAATTACTTGATGTACTTGTTCATCGCCAATGAACTCATCGGTACGACGGCTGACAAGGCGACGAATCAGTGTCATCGCATCGCCAATGTGTCCTTGAACTGCATCAATGAAAACGTCTATCGCTTGCGATCGTGAATCAAATGTTAGCCCCTGGGTATGTAAAATTTCTCTTGCCCATACTGCCAACACATCATCTGCTAAAGGAGTAAGTTCGACAACTTCTAGCGGGTATTCGGTATGCGTAATTTCTGCAATTGTAGCAATGAGTACGTAGCTGACTCGCGTCTGTAACTTAATTTCTCGCCTTAGCGTGTTTTCCCATTCACTATTGCGATCCCATGAGCGGAGGTGCGGAAAACTCTGTAAAATCAGCACAACACGTTTATTAACGACTTCGGCTAAAAGTTGCGGTAGCTGAATTAATCTTTCAAAGGCTTGCCATAGCTGCTTTGGTGTTACCGCAGGTGCGAGTTTCAGGTGAGTGCTGTTGTCGGTGATGTGAACTGTAAACAAATCTTTGGCAATTGTGTTAACCCACGTTTGCAGTAGCGTCGAGTCAAAGTTTTGACTAATTGCTTCTGCGAGTAATTCGATGAATTGCCTTCCTGCGATCGCGCGGATGCAATCTATTTCTAAAGCGATCGCTCCTACTTCTAAAGCCGCAGTTCTTACCAACGTCCGTCTTCCACACCCTGGTACTCCCGCAATCAAGAGATCTCCATCGCGGGCGAGAACTTCCACAATCTGTTGAAATTGAGCCGAACGCCCAATGATTTCTATCGAAGTAGACACATTTACTACATTCACGCACCTGTACCAATTTTGGATAGAACAAAGCTAACTGGTGAAATTTTCCACCAACTCGAAGGCAATCTATAGTTACCATTAAAAACCATTAGTGTAGTTTTTAGTAAAACACTATTTATTAGTGCTAAATATTAGATAGCACTTAACAATTGATTAAGAAATATGACGCAGACGCTAGCGCCGAGACTGCTACAGCAGCAGTCCCCAGTTTGGCACGCTTTGGAGATTGAGCAAGCGATCGCAATTCTTGAAACGGACGCTGCACAAGGATTGAGTAACACCGAAGCCAAGCAACGTTTAGCAAGGTTTGGGGCAAACGAACTGACAGCAAAAAAGCAAAAACCTTGGTGGTTAAAGTTTCTGTTGCAATACAACCAACCATTGCTCTACATCTTAATTGCGGCAGGGGCAACCAAAGCCATCATTGGCGAATTTGTTAACGCGGCTGTGATTTGGGGTGTGACGACAACCAACGCGATTATTGGATACGTTCAAGAATCGAAAGCCGAAGGAGCAATCGCCGCCCTAGCGCAGTCAATAACCACCGAAGCAACCGTGATTCGTGACGGGGAAAAATTACGAGTTGCATCACGTGAGTTAGTTCCTGGGGATATTGTGTTACTCACTTCTGGCGACAAAGTCCCCGCAGATTTACGGCTGATTCAAGTTCGCAATGTGCAAATTGATGAATCTGCGCTGACAGGAGAATCTGTTGCAGTGGAAAAACAGCCGCACGTTCTCACAAGCGAAACTTTATTAGCCGAACGCCGTAATATGGCATACGCGGGAGGTTTTGTTACATTTGGACAAGCAACGGGAGTTGTTGTAGCGACAGGTAATGCGACTGAAACAGGGCGGATTTCGCAGCTACTTGAGCAAAAAACGGATTTATCTACACCACTAAGCCGAAAACTCGAAAAATTCAGCCATACATGGTTATACCTGGTATTGGGGCTAGCGACACTGACTTTACTTGTTGGCTGGCAAACTAAACCGTGGCGTGAAGCGATCGAAGCTACAGTAGCGTTAATCGTTGGCTCGATTCCGGAAGGATTACCCGCAGTCGTTACCGTAACGTTGGCGATTGGAGTCTCGCGGATGGCGCGACGTCATGCAATTGTTCGCAAACTACCAGCAGTTGAAGCATTAGGAAGCGCGACAATCATTTGTTCGGATAAAACTGGTACATTGACCGAAAACCAGATGACGGTGCAAGCTATCTATGCAGGAGACAAACGATATGCACTCACAGGTAACGGGTACAGTCCTGAAGGAGAAATTTTAGCAGTAGATGCGCAAGGATCAGAGGTTCTATCGAACATTGCCTTACAAGAATGTTTGATTGCTGGATTGTTATGTAATGACTCGCATTTAGAAGTTAAAAATCATCAATGGGTTGTTGTTGGAGATCCGACAGAGGGGGCGTTGATTGCGGCTGGCAATAAAGCAAATTTATTTCATTCAGCGTTGGAACAAGAAATGCCAAGAGTTGATGTCATTCCCTTTGAATCAGAATTTCAATATATGGCAACGTTGCACCAACAGCAGTCAGGGAAAGTCGTCTATGTTAAAGGTTCGGTAGAGGCAATTCTTAAGCGCTGCAAACAGCAATTAGATCCACAAGGAAAGTTAACATTTTTACATCCACAGACTGTGCATCAAGAAGTGGAGAAAATGGCACGACAAGGATTGCGCGTGTTGGCTTTGGCAAAAAAAACTGTATCCATCTCGACACTAAAACACTCAGATATCGATAGCGGGTTAATTTTTCTGGGATTGCAAGGGATGATCGATCCGCCCCGTGCTGAGGCAATTAAGGCGGTGCAAGCCTGCCAACAAGCTGGAATTCAAGTGAAGATGATTACGGGCGATCATGCGGTGACGGCGAGTGCGATCGCATCCCGCATGGGCATCAATAAAGATGGTGCAGTCAAAGCATTTACAGGCGCTCAACTTGCGGCAATGGATCAGCGCGAACTCGCGGCGGTTGCTGAAGAAGGAGTTGTCTTTGCCCGCGTTGCACCCGAACAAAAGTTACGTTTAGTCGAAGCGCTGCAATCGCGAGGTGAAATTGTCGCGATGACAGGTGATGGTGTCAACGATGCACCCGCACTCAAACAAGCCGATATTGGCATTGCAATGGGGGGCGCTGGTACAGAAGTTGCCAAAGAAGCCGCAGATATGTTGCTGACTGATGATAACTTTGCTTCGATCGCAGCGGCGGTAGAAGAAGGACGTGCAGTATACAAAAATATCGTCAAAGCGATGTGCTTTATTCTCCCTGTCAACGGAGGAGAATCAATGACAATTTTACTCAGTACCTTACTAGCACGCGATTTACCAATTTTATCGTTGCAAATTCTCTGGTTGAACGTGATCAACTCGATTGCGATGACTGTGCCTTTAGCGTTTGAGCCGAAATCGCGCAATGTCATGCAACAGCCACCGCGTCGCCCTAACGAAGCTTTACTTTCAAAAAGTCGGGTTCAGCGGATTTTGGCAATTTCGCTGTTTAATTGGATTGTCATCTTTGGGGTTTTTGAATATATTCGGGCAACGACGGGAGACATCAATTTAGCGCGAACTATGGCAATCAATTCACTCATTGCTGGCAGGATTTTTTATCTTTTAAGTTTGAGTCAGTTAGTACCGAATTTGATGGCTAAAATTAAGGGTACAGCGGCAGAAGTTGATATTCCTGCGATCGCATTTGGCATTATTGGTGCGATTATTTTGCAAATCGTCTTCTGTTACCTACCAATCATTAATACTATCTTCTCAACCGCGCCTCTCGATTTTCATCATTGGCTATTCTGTCTTGCTGTTGGTTTACCAATGATTCCTTGGTCAATATTTGTCAACCGTCTCGATCCACCAAACTAAGTATACTCTGATGTCATTGGCGATCGCGCGTTAACAGAAGAGGGACGAAACCCTCTTTTTGCTTTTACTTTAAATATCACATCGTTTTTCCGAAATGTCGTTGATGGGTGCTGTATCCATCCCTTACACCGCAATATTCAATTTCACTAGGTGGAACTCGCCATGACAAGGATGCGACAATTCATCAATCAAAGTAAGTGGGATTCGTTTCTATTAGTTGTTGTTACTTGCTTCAGTCTTTTCTACTTGCTGGCAATTCCTTTCGGTTGGATACGCACAAGATTTGAACTAACCGAGATCATCATTTTTACAATTATCTTATTAATTAATTCCGAATTACTCGAACGTCTTAGAAAACTTGGAATTAATAAAGATGGTATCACATTTGAACTCGATCAAATTCAGGCTGAACAAAAGAATCAAAGAGACAATATTGAAACTAATAAAGCTAATATTGAAGCTGTGACAAATATCCTTCAGCGCTTAACTTTACTAGAAGCTCAACTCGCTGAAAATAGAAAAGATTCTCATCTATTAAGCCAGAACTTGCTTGATGACTATGAGCTAAAGCACCTGCGTAAGCTAGCAAGTGATACTCCCTTTAATTATAAAAGACAACCCTCATTTGAACGCGAACTCAGACATCTGCGCGCATTAGGCTTTGTTGAGAATATGCCTGGAAAAACAATTTCTCATATGCCAGAACGTGGAGATTTAAAAGAACATCTAAGAATTACTGAACATGGCAAGCAATATTTAGACAAAATCGAGTCTATGGCTACTACAGATTATTCAGCATCAATCAGTAATAATAGTAGCAGAGATCCTTCTGAGAAAAGCGATCGCACTTAGATAAATAAAGTCCAGAAAGGTAAACTTAACAAATAAAACGCTGACTAAGAGTTTGCTGCTGTGTACACTTTAGTAACTATTACACATTAAATCGAAATAGCATCACGTCGCCTTCTTGGACAACATACTCTTTTCCTTCACTCCGAACTAAGCCTTTTTCTTTTGCTGCATTCATCGATCCAGTCGCGACTAAATCTTTGTAAGCAACTGTTTCTGCCCGAATAAATCCGCGTTCAAAATCAGAGTGAATGACACCTGCGGCTTGGGGCGCTGACATACCCGCATGAATTGTCCAAGCGCGAGTTTCTTTAGGTCCTGAAGTAAAATATGTGCGCAATCCTAAAAGTTCATAAGTTGCGCGAATAAGTGATTTTAATCCGCCTTCTTCGACTCCTAACGATGCGAGAAACTCAGCTTTATCTTCTTCAGGTAATTCTACTAATTCAGCTTCAACTTGGGCAGACACAATCACAACTTGAGCATTCTCTTGGGAAGCAATTTGCCGCACTTGCTCGACATATTCGTTACCTGTTGCTAAGTCATCTTCCGAGACATTTGCAGCATAAATAATTGGTTTACCGCTAAGTAATCCAAGTCCTTTAATTGTTGCGGCTTCTTCTTCAGTTAAATCAATTTGACGTACAGATTTGCCTTCGTTCAATGCAGCACTTAGTTTTTCTAAAACGGTAACTTCAAATTGAGCGTCTTTACTTGTACGCGCTTGCTTTTTTGTGCGTTCAATACGTTTTTCTATTTGAGCCAAATCTGCTAACGCAAGTTCTAAATTAATAATTTCAATATCTCGTTTAGGATCAACTGAACCTGCGACGTGAATAATATCGTCGTTTTCAAAACAACGGACGACATGAGCGATCGCATCAACTTCACGAATATGGGAAAGAAACTGATTGCCTAAACCTTCGCCTTGGCTTGCACCTTTCACTAAACCAGCAATGTCAACAAACTCAACTCGCGCTGGTACGATTTGTGCCGAAGATGAAATATCTCCCAGAACTTGTAACCGTTCATCTGGTACTGAAACGATACCAACATTAGGTTCAATCGTACAGAAAGGGAAATTAGCAGCTTCCGCTTTGGCATTGGCAACCAAAGCATTAAACAAAGTCGATTTACCAACGTTGGGTAGCCCTACTATTCCGGCTCTGAGCATATACTTTTTGCAGATGAACGGTCAGCTTAACTAGTTTAACGAAGTTTGGCTAATTATTGTCTCTAGCAGTTCAATTTAGTCTGGGCATACTGAAACGTAATGCTTCTAGCGACATCATGATGCAACATCCAAACTAAACTTGGGTTGTGCGTAGAAACTCAAAAGTAGCTCAAGCTTTGATGCAATTGGGTCTAAAATCCAAAAAGATATCTATACTGGCTCAGGAATTGGTTGGGGAATTGGTGCAGGTACTGGCTGTGGTGCAGGTCCTGGTGTAGGCTGAGGAATAGGACTTGGTACTGGTTGTGGCGACGGTTCTGGTGTCGGTTGTGGTGCAGGAGACGGTGGTGTGGGATCTGGCAAAGGATTGGGAATTGGTGTAGGAATTTCTGGTTGTGGTAGAGGGTTAGGAGTAGGATTAATCATTGCAACTCGATTGAATTTGTCTATACCACCCTAAATAACAACTGCTATTTATTACATCTATCTATGTGTCTACACCCAGTGCGACTTGATACTTTACTAAGTGGCTAAAACTCATATCAAGGGTAGGGCAGGCTTGAGTTTCTACCCTATAAAATCATCACAATACTATTTTTATGTCTTTTCCCGATCAACACCAAACAAACCTACCAATATTAAATGCTTTACGCGAATGTACTAACAAAAACCATGCAGCTTTTTATACACCAGGACACAAACGAGGACAAGGTATTTCCTCACAGTTAGCTGATGCTTTCGATTCAAGTGTATTTAAGTTCGATTTACCAGAACTTCCAGAACTAGATAATTTGTTTGCTCCTCAAGGTGTGATTCAGCAAGCCCAAGAATTAGCAGCAGATACCTTTGGTGCAGAACAAACTTGGTTCTTAGTTAATGGTTCTACGTGTGGTGTAGAAGCTGCAATCTTGGCTACGTGTGGTGTAGGAGATAAAATCATTCTGCCGCGTAACGCACACTCATCTTGCATTGCAGGCTTAATTCTCTCCGGTGCAATTCCTGTGTTTGTTAATCCCGAATATGATTCAACACTAGATATTGCCCATAGTGTGACTCCAGAAGGTGTTGCAATCGCACTCCAACAGCATCCTGACGCGAAAGCTGTGATGGTTGTTTACCCAACGTATTACGGTGCGTGTGGTGATATTGGTGCGATCGCATCTCTTACCCACAAACACAATATTCCTTTACTTGTAGACGAAGCCCACGGCGGACACTTTGCATTTCATCCGGATCTACCGATATCTGCATTGGCAGCTGGTGCAGATTTAACAGTGCAATCAACACATAAAGTTCTTGGGGCAATGACTCAAGCATCGATGCTGCACATCCAAGGCAGTAGAATAGATCGCGATCGCCTTTCTAAAGCATTACAACTTCTGCAATCTACAAGCCCTAGTTATTTACTTTTAGCTTCCCTCGATGCCGCACGGCAACAAATGGCACTGCAAGGAAAACAGCTAATGTCACGCACTTTACAGCTTGCTATAGAAGCGCGTACCCAAATTCATCAAATTCCTGGATTATTAGTTTTAGAATGCAAATCTACTCCTGGCTTTTGTCATCTAGATCCAACGCGGCTGACGGTAACGGTTTCAGATTTAGGCTTGACAGGCTTTGAAGCAGATGAAATCTTGCATGAACAACTTGGTGTAACCGCAGAATTACCTTCATTACAAAACCTGACATTTATTATTTCCTTGGGCAACACGCAAGAAGATATCGAAAAACTAGTGCAAGCTTTCATTTTGGTATCTAAACAACATCAAAAAGAACACTTGACTTGTAAAAAGCCTTTGTGGGAAAATCTTTTTTATATGATGGATTATACTGTGCAAATTTCGCCACAACAAGCATATTTTGCCGCTACTGAGAGTGTACCGATAGTCAAGGCTTGCGATCGCATCTGTGCAGAGTTAATTTGTCCTTACCCTCCAGGAATTCCTGTTTTGATGCCAGGAGAAATCATCACCCTACAAGCTTTAGATTATCTTCAACAAATCCAGGCACAGCGAGGCTTTATTAGTGGTTGTGCTGATAATACTTTAAGTACTATAAAAGTAATAAAAGAACAAATCGCATAATAACTATAGTATTCATTCCAATGCTTAAAACTTGGAGATTTCAAACCCTACACGCTCCTCAATCATGAAATTTGGAAGAATCCATCAGCTGCGACAGAGGGTAAAAACTTGCGTGTTTCTGGCAGTAATTTTTCCAAAAATAGGACTAGACACCATTGCTCCAAATTATCGAGAAAGGCAATGGAAGGAACAACGATCGCTTGAGTTGATGTAGTATTACGAATGAAGTTTGCAGTTGAGCGAGCAATAGTTTTGTGCTTGAAACAGTCTGGCGCATTCTCCAAAGAAAGTGCAGTCCAAACTTGGGGATTTGTTAGATCAAGAACGTATTCTAACTCAACCCGAAAACGAAACACCTGACGACGGTGAGTTTGGCTAGCTAAGCCCAGAGTTCGATCGACCTTGAAATGACGCGCATATTCAGCTAAGGCGACATCTTTTTCCTTTGCTAGATACAGTGTTGGTTCCCCAGCAACATTCCAACGATTTTCATTGCTCCGACCGCAATATCTAAAGTCGTATACGTCGTATGTCTTACCAGGGTTATCAGGTATATGCCGCACAGCGTATCCAGTCCACGAGGAAATATAAGTTTGGAGGGGCATAATCTAAAAGCCCGTTCCCTCATAATCAGCAGCTAAAGTACCAATGACAGTTTCGTATTCACCTAATTGCAGGAGTTCTAAAGCGCATCGTCCATTAAATACTGGCAGTGGTGTATTGAGAAATTCTTTTAAACCTTCTGGAGTATAAACCATCAATCCTAACTCTTTAATTTCTTTGAGTTTGGCTAACCTTGACAGCGTATCTCGATCGCTGGGTCGTCGTTCTCCTTTTTCCCAGCGAGTTACTGTTTTGGTGCTGACTTTCAGCAGCGTACTCATGCGTTCCTGAGAAATAGCTAATCCTTGACGAATATCAAGTGGATTTAGCCGTTGGCTGTAGTTGGTAAGTGTTGACATATTTTGGCTAGTTTTCATAACCACGCTACATCTACAATAGCTATTGTCTAGACAAATGTCTAGTCAGACAAGCAGGACTGAGGCAAAATATTTAAAAAAGATTGGTAAGCTTTGGAGTTAGGTTTGTTTGTGGGAAGCGATCGCGGTAAGATTATTGACAATCTTTTGCATAATCTCCCACTACTTCAGTACCTCATGACACAGACTTTCTCTCGAGAGGATTTCATTGAACTGTCATATAGTCAGCCTGTTCTAGATAACGGCTTTGAAACGTATCAAACACCTAAATGCCTTGGTGATGGTTATTTTCAGGAGGTAGAGCTTTTTCCAGGATTGGAACTTGCCATTTATGACAATGAGTATCGCGATGACTTGGTGGTTAAATCCCCCGTTCGCGACCATCCTGTACAATTTTGTATTTTCTTATCAGGCGTTGTGCATCATGATGACGATTTCCCATCAATAGGAGGCAAATACGGTTACTTATCAGGTAATGGCATTGCCCAGGCAGTTACCGCAAAGTATCAGAAATCGCAGCGACAAGTAGGAGTTAGCGTTCACCTCGAACCTGAAATTTTAGAAACATTTCTGGCGGAAGATCTGGAGCAATTTCCGACACATTTAAAGCCATTGATCCACAACAACGATTGGCAAGTTGTGTTTTCGCCCCAAATTACCTTAGGTATGCAAGTGGCGACTCAGCGGATTATCAATTCTCCGTTTCAAGGATTCACAAAGCGCCTTTATCTTCAGGGAAAAGTTTTGGAACTCTTAGCAATGGTGTTAGATGGGATTTCGGGCGATCCCAACCCAACGTTACCACGCTTCAAACCAGAAACAATCGCCCGACTGCATCACGCTAGAGAGATATTAGCAACGCAGTTAGAGAATCCACCGTTATTAACAGAGTTGGCTGTTTTGGTGGGAGTAAGCGATCGCACTCTGCAACGCGGATTTAGAGAGTTATTTGGCACAACCGTTTTCGGATATTTAACGCATCAACGCATGAAACACGCCGAACAACTCTTGCGACAAAGCGATCGCACCGTTGCGGAGATTGCGCGGATGGTTGGCTATGCACATTTGGGACACTTTGCTGCTGCTTTTAAGCGTCAATTTGGGATTACGCCGCGTGAATGTCTGGTAGGAAAAAAGGCGGTTTTGGGATCATAAATGGCGGTTTAGTGGATAGACTTAGCGTTTTAACTTCTCTACACTACGCCTTATTGCCTGTTAAGAATTATTTGCAATGAAGCGGGATTTTGGTAATTGGTGTGTGGAGTGTGCAATTAATGTTTGGCGATCGCCTTTTGGTAACAATGCACAATATTGGCTGCGTTTGTGGTTGATTTTGATATCCAGTATCAGCAGTGTCTTAGCACTATCACCCGCTGGGGCGCAAGAGGCGAATGCAAAAGATTATTCAACTCTATCGACTGACATCCGCCAAAGTGAAATAGAACAACCTGCCACAACGCTTAATGAGTGGTTAACTCAAATTGCACAAACAGCAGTCATCCAAATCACAGGAGTGCAAGCTAATCCCACTGAACAAGGTGTGGAGGTGATTTTACAAACAACTCAAGGCGAACAACTGCAAATTAGCGATCGCAGTGCTGGAAATAACTTTATCGCAGATATCCCTAATGCTCAATTGCGTTTACCCAATGGTGAGGCGTTTGTATTTCGCTCTGAAAAACCAGTTGAGGGGATTACTGAGATCGCGGTTACAAACCTGGATGCCAATACGATTCGGGTGACAGTAGCGGGTGAAACAGGATTGCCCACAGTAGAGTTATTTGACAGTGACGAAGGGTTGATTTTTGGTTTGACACCTGCGGTAACGGCAATGCAGCCTGAAGTTGAGCAGCCGACGACGAGTGATACACTTCCAGATGAACCAGCAGCGCAGGGTGATGAGCCAATTGAGTTAATAGTGACGGGAGAGCAAGATACAGAGTATCGCGTACCGAATGCCAGCGTGGGAACAAGAACTGATACGCCACTGCGCGACATTCCCCAATCGATTCAGGTCGTACCCCAACAAGTGCTGCGGGATCAAAATGTGACTCGCCTAGAAGAAGCCTTGTCAACTGTGGGTGGGGTAACTCCAGTCTCTTCTCAAAGAGTAGGGTTCAGCACCTTTATCATTCGAGGCTTTGATAGCCCTAATGATGGAAATTTTCTCAGAGATGGGCTAAGAGACTCCCAAGCACAATGGATACCTGAACTCTCCAATATCGAGAGAATCGAAGTTCTTAGGGGGCCTGCTTCAGTTTTGTACGGTGGAGGTTCTCCGGGTGGAACTATCAACTTGGTAACAAAACAACCTCTGCGCGATCCCTTCTACGCCATTAATGCCACAATTGGCAGCTACAATTTCTACCGGGGTACTGTCGATTTATCTGGGCCATTGAACGACTCAAGGACAGTTTTGTATCGACTCAATGCATCTTATTTGGATAGAGACAGTTTTGTTGATTTTTATAACCAACGTCAATTCTCTATTTCACCTGTATTTAGTTTGGCACTGGGCGAGAGAACCAACCTGACCTTGGAAGGCAGTTACACAGACGTAAGCCTTATCAATGATTTTGGTTTGCCAGCAATCGGTACTGTGTTGCCCAACCCAAATGGGCGCATACCACGCAATCGCCTCACTGCAGAGCCTGACTCTGTTGCTAATCAAACTGCAGTTAGGGTTGGGTATAGGCTGGAGCATCAATTTAGCAACAACTGGTCATTACAAAATGCGTTTCGAGCAACAGTCAGAACAGTCAGAGCAGACGAGAATGTTTTTTCTACTAGTCTTGCTGACGACAATCGAACTTTGAATCGTGGAAGTTTTGGAGCTGATAATCGTAATAATGATTACGACTTAGCAGTCAACCTTATTGGCAGATTTTCAACTGGCTCAATTGACCATCAGCTAGTCTTTGGAGTCGATCTAGCTAGGAGAGAGGAGTTCGGTCGAGGCTTTGGTGGGACTGCTGCCCCCCTTGACCTGTTTAACCCTGTGTATGGACAGCCTCGTGGCCCTCAGACGCTTAACCGTGATGAAAATACCTTAACGGATGCATTAGGTATTTATGTTCAAGATCAAGTGACGCTAGCAGACAATCTCAGATTATTAATGGGCGGGCGTTTTGATCTGTTTGAAGAAACCAATCAGAATTTTCTGGCAGATACCAGCACCAGTCAATCGGGTCAGGCATTCAGTCCGCGTATCGGTATTGTTTACCAACCCATCGAACCCATTTCCCTCTATGCCAGCTACAGTCGCTCATTTGACCCAGCTTTCAGCACTTCCTTTGAAGGAATCAGCCAATTTCAACCAGTGCGTGGTACTCAGTATGAAGTGGGGGTCAAGGCAGATGTGAATGACAGACTTTCGGCAATCCTTGCCTTTTATGATTTGACCCGCTCCAACGTGATAACGCCTGACAATAGGCCCGGTGTACCCCCAGGCTTTTCGATTCAAACTGGAGAACAGCGCAGTCGAGGCGTAGAACTCACTGCACAAGGCGAAATTCTGCCAGGATGGAACATCATTGCGGGCTATGCCTATACTGATGCCAGAATCACCCAAGACAACACATTTCCTGTAGGTAATCGGTTGAATCTTGTGCCTGAAAATTCCTTTAACCTGTGGACAACCTACCAAATTCAGCAAGGTGTGCTGCAAGGTTTAGGATTTGGTGCAGGATTGTTCTATGTTGGAGAGCGGCAAGGTGATTTAGTCAATAGCTTTCAAGTCCCCAGCTACCTGCGGACAGATGCAGCAATTTTTTACAATCGCGATCGCTTCCGCGCCGCCCTTAATTTCAGAAATTTGTTCAACGTAGACTATTTTGAATCCGCTTTCAATCTACGTCGAGTTTATCCAGGCGAACCATTTACAGTGCAAGGAACAATTTCATGGGAATTTTGACCCTATCCCAACCCTTACTAAGGGGGGTAATGCAGAGACTTCGCAAAATCGTTGCCAGATATAAGCATCTGCCACTATTTCTAGCAACAATAACCATTTTAGTCGTCCCAGCCTGCCACAGTGATACGTCGCAACTTAAGCAAAATCAAACCTACTTAGCAACAACTCGAATTGTTAACCATGCTTTAGGTGAAGTCGAGATTCCAGTTAGTCCTCACAGAGTTGTCGTTTTACATGATCACTTACTTGCTTGTGTTATGGAATTGGGTTTTAAGCCAATTGGATCTACTTATAATGTCTATGGCGAGGATAATCAGTATTTTCGAGGAATTCCATCTGAATGGACTGATAGCATCGCGAAAGTAGGTGTTAATGATCAACCTTCTTTAGAAGCAGTTCTTGATCTTGCTCCTGATTTAATTTTAGGTCGAGATCTAGGTAATTCAGTTAACGAGATGTACTATAAGCAACTGTCGGCAATCGCGCCTACAGTAATAGTCAAAGATAGCGAAGGTTACTTGTCTCAATCTAAATACATTGCTGAGATTTTAGGAAGAAGCGATATTGCAGAAAAACTTCAAATTGAGTATGAAGATAGAATCCAAAACCTACGGCAACAATTAGCAGAAAACCTAAGTAATATCACTATATCTGTGATTAGTTCCGTTGGTGGTGGAAACTTTGTGACTTTTTCTGCAAATGATATTTATGATCAGATTTTTAATGAAATAGGTTTACGCCGTCCACCAATTCAACAAAATCAAAAGGAAATCAGATTAGTACATAGCATTGAGACTCTACACGAACACGACGCTGATGTTGTGTTTGTTAGAAACTTCGGGGAAAGCCCTGATAAATTTCTATCTTTTTTAAAACAGCCTCTTGTGTTACAGCTTCGAGCGGCACAAAATAACCGAGTGTATGAAGTACATTGGCTTGGTGGAAATTATTTAGTAGCTAATCGAATTATTGATGATTTATATAAATATCTTGTCCATAAAGATTAAATTATTAATTTTTGTTTATAAATAATAGGAGTTAGAAAATAAACTAAAGTTTATTTTTCCGGCAATTGTGCAAAAATTGAAAATAATAAGTATAATCTATTAATAGAAAGTGCAAAATTTACCGATCAAAATAATTTTTCTGCCCTGTGAACTCCAAAAAGACATTTTTACTCATTTGGAGGGCTTTATTCCAACCCATCCTTAACTTGTACAGCACTAATAATGGTTACTAAACAAATTCAATTACGTGCTGGTAGTGTTGTCATGCCACTGCATAATCCAGTACAAGTAGCTGAAGAATGGTCTGTAGTTGATAATCTTTCTATGGGAGAGTGGCAATTGGTTTTGCATCAGGTTGGACTGTAGATGACTTTGTACTTTCTCCTGAAAGTTATGCCAACCGCAGAGAAACAATGTGGGTGGAATTCAAACAGTCCAAAAGCTTTGGGAAGGTGAACAAGTTGAACTCAAAGATGCGGCTGGAAACGCTTTTAAAGGGAGAACTTTTCCACGACCAATACAACCAAAGCTACCAACTTTAAGATTTTCCTGGAGTGGCAATTGTTGAGATGCGATCGCTTCTGCAATGTAAACTGTTTTGAAACTGCTTTCAATCAATGCAAAGGCATTTGTTCAACGATCGCCTGGGCGATTAATAAGCGATCAAATGGTCGATGATGATTTGGCAGCATTTCTAAAGCGTAGATGTGTTCAGTCAAAATTGATAAAAGCTGCAAGTCGTTTACTTGTCGCTGACTCTCAATCAACTCCGAAAGTGGTAAATCAAAATTCAACTTCCCAAGCTGAAGCTTGATTTGCATCTCCCATATACTCACAATACTCAGAAATATCTCATGCTCTCTATCAACAAACAAACTCGTAACCCGTTCAGACGAACTATTTGGCTCAAAGATAATCCAAATTAAGGTGTGCGTGTCCAGTAATAATCTCACGATTCTCCCGTCCAAAAATCCTCAGGAAGTGGATCGTTGAAATCCTCGCTGATCCAACCCTTGCCTTGATGAAGTCCTAGCACTCGTGGTTGCTTTACCGCTGCTTGTTCATATTGAGATGCACCATATTTTTGATGCAAAAATTCCACAAAATCAATCACTTGCTGTCTCTGCTCAGGTGGCAGCGCCTGCAGTTGCCTCAATAACGTTTGGGGCAATGTTGTAGTTTGGGAATTCATGAATCACCTCTGGAGGCTTGATGAATTTATCCTAAATTAATTACAGGATGCTTCTTTGTCAGGATGACACCGCTTGAAGTGCTGACTTCTCATTTTATCTGGCTTTTACGAGACTATGGATTTTATGGGATCTGACTCATGATGATCGCTTACACTATCCCTAAGTCTATGCCTAAACGCAAGTTAATCTTGCGATCGCCACAGTCTCTCAACATTATTGAAGTCGTAAACGGCTGATTGTGCGATCGCTTCTTGAGTTCGCCACGATTGTCAACCTGCTGATTTCAAAATGCTTTAGGCAATCCTGCTTGCTTCAAAACTGCGTTAGCCGTATGCCGCGATTTAATTAAACCATCTACAACAAAATACCGCTGTGTAATGGGACTGTACCAAATTTCATGATCTCCTTTACCCTGTCGTTCAAAATAGCAACTTGCCTCTATCAACAGTTTCTTTAGCTGCGGAGTAAATGACTGACTCATTTAAGACGCAACCTCGATCAACTCTTGTCGGTGACTTGTCAGTTGCAATTCAATTGAATCTGTATCTGGAGTCACAAGACGATTAAGCAGAATAAGCTCTAGGACTATACTTCGGAGTTTCTGCATTAAAGCCTCGATCGTCTCAGCTTCAGTTACTAATCCTGGAATATCTTCACTCGTTGCAACCCAGACAGCAGCTTCTACATCCCAGAACGCCTCAACTTTGTAGATCATTTGTGCCATTGCTAAATTCTGCAATGCTTTCATTGTATCTGACTCATGACGATCGCTTACACTATCCCCAAGTCGATGCTTAAACGCAAGTTAATCTTGCGATCGCCACAGTCTCTCAATAACATTATTGAAGTCGTAAACGGCTGATTGTGCGATCTCACTCTGAAATCAAATCAATTATTGAATTGCGATGTCACAGACTCTGCGAGAAGGCTTCGCCAATGCGTCTACGCATAACCTAACTCTCGAATCTAAATCTTATTCACTTCCACAAATAGGTAAGATCAATTAAAGGCTCTGTCTAATTGCAGTGATGACAATCTTCAGAGGTGGAATACCTTCTTTGACAGTAGACCAAACAACAGCGACATCAACTCCCTAATATTCATGTACCAAAATATCTCTCATGCCAGCGATCGCACGCCAGGAAATTTGAGGATATTTTTTACAAATTTTCTCAGGGATTTTCTTAAGGGCTTCCCCTAAAATTTCAATGGATTTGATAACAGCTAAAACTTTCTCTCGGTTTTGTTGGAATTGATTAAAGTCAACAGCATTAGTGAAGGTTTCGATATCAGCAATTGCCTCCAAAATATCATCGAGATACTATGATAGAGAGCGTTTGGTCATACATAAACAACTTCTGATAAAACCTGCGCTCGAATTCTCGGCTTAAGTCCGTTTTTAGTCACTAAGTCAACCTTGAAGCCCACTTGCTCACTGAGATAGTCTCGCAACTCCACAAGTTGGAATAAAGTCGGAGCTTGATCATAGTCAATTAAAATATCAAGGCTCTCTATTGTTTGTTCTCCCCTTGCATAAGAGCCAAATATGCCCAGCTTCGTCACTTGATACTGTCGCAATCGCGGTTTACTCTGGCTCAAAACTTGCTTAACATCATCCAGTGATTTCATATTTGCCATAGAAACGCCTGTTTTGCTCTTATTTAGACTTTACTCAGCGATCTGGCTGCATTCAGCATTTTACTGAATCATTAACCTTATGACATATCTAACCATACAGCAATCCTAAATTGTTTGTGAAAACCTCTCCTTATCTCTTTCCTTTGTGCTACGCCATTTTCCCCAACGGAGGACATTTCCGCACGGAAGTGGCTTCTCTGTGACTCTGCGGTTCGTTTCTAAATAAAATTTACAACTCAGATAAAATTGCTATACATCCCTAACACATTACTTTCATTGCTTATCTGCAAGTGCGATCGCTCACCAGCACAAGGAAAGTAGAATAGCTGCATTTTGACTCTCTCAGGCAAGATGCCTAACCCACAAAAGCTGAATTAATCTGATATTTGTATGGTGGGTGTCTTCACCTGCCCATGATTTGCAAGAAGTCTATTGTTTGACCATGTCCTGTTTTGAGTAAATACAATCACTGCACTCTTCCTTTACCAGTTGCTGTTTTTTGGATGACCAGTAACTTTTTGAGTTCGTCTACGGTTTCTTTAATTTCTGCTTGTACCAACTGGTTATGATTTGAGTGCAAAGGCTGGGGCGATCGCCAACTCTTGATGCAAGTCTTGACTGTTTCTAAATCCTCGTAGAAGTAGTTATGTTAAATACGGTTGATGAGGGATGACAAAAATGGTGGCTCAAGGTGGCTAGTTACTAGTGACTAATCACTAAATACTTACAAAAGTGTAACGATACCGATAGTTTGGTTATTTAACCGGAGATGAAACCGACAAATAGAGGCAAGTAAGCGGCATAATACCCCGAAAATTACTGTTTGATTAAGTTTTTAACAACTGATGTAGTGTTCCTTTGGCGCCCAACTCCCACAAGCTATGTAACTGACTCTCAATAACCCCGACAAAACGCGACGATTGCGATAAATCGCCAAAAATCTCAGATAAGCTGAGCAATGGTTGAGGATTAGAACCACCACAACGGGCTTGTTGAGTTAGAATGTTTGCCATTGGGTCATCAATCGCGATCGCCCTGCCTTGATCGTCCTCTCCATTTAGGTAGCGGAACCAGGCAGCAACGGTTAAGCTCAGATAGTCGATCGCACCACCTTGCGCAAGTTTATCGCGGAGCGAACCTAAAACAAACTTTGGCATTTTAGCAGCACCATTGAGGCAAAGACGCGGGAGTTGATCCTGAATTTTAGGATTGGCAAATCGTTCAACTAAAGTCTTTTTATACTCTGTCAAATCAATTCCTGGTACAGGTTCAAGTGTAGGCGTGACTTCTGCCATCAAGTTAGCTACTGCTTGCTGAAATAACGGGTCTGCCATAACCTCATGAACGTACGTGTAGCCTGCCAAAGAGCCAAGATAGCCAATCAATAAGTGACTCGCATTGAGTAGCCGGATCTTCATCATTTCATAAGGATGAACGTTGCTAGTCATTTGTACGCCCACAGTTTCCCAATCTGGTCTACCAGCACAGAAATCGTCTTCGATGACCCACTGAATGAACGGTTCTGCCACAACGGGAAAAGCATCATCGATGCCAAACTGCTCGGCTACCATGGCAATATCAGGTGGAGTTGTCGCGGGAGTGATGCGATCGACCATGCTGTTAGGAAACGCTACGTGTTCGGCAATCCAATGACCTAATTGGGGATTTTGCAGTTCGGCAAAAGTCGTTAACATTTTGCGGGCAATGTTGCCGTTACCTTGCAAGTTGTCGCAGGATAACACGGTAAATGGTGCTACTCCCTGTTTATAGCGCCGATCGAGCGCAGCCGTCAAAAATCCATACACTCCAATCGGTTGGTTAGGATGCTGCAAATCTTGCTGAATTGTGGGATGATTAACATCAAATTCGCCACTGCCTTCAATGTAGTAGTAGCCGCCTTCGGTAATTGTCAGCGTCACAATGCGGCAGTTGGGATTTGCCAAAGCATCAATGACTGCTTGTCGATTGTCTGGTGCGAATAAATATTGCGTAATTGAGCCAATAATCCGCGCGCGATCGCCTGCGCTTGATCGTTCAACAAGCGTATACATACAATCTTGTGAATGCAGCGCGTCGCGCATCCGCCGATCGTAATCTAGTAGTCCCACACCGCAGATTCCCCATGCACTTTGAGGATTTAAATGTAAGTAATCATCGAGATACAACGCTTGATGTGCGCGATGAAAGCCACCAACACCAATGTGGACAATACCATTAGTAACTTGTTGGCGATCGTAATGCGGGACGCGAACGCGCTTTGCTGCTAGTTTTGATAGAGCGGTTTCATTCAGCTTGATTGCTGAACCTGTACTCATATTGCTCATAAAATTAATTAAGAGTTAAATAGTGACGACGGACTTTAGGAATCGCCTCACCTTGTTGATTAAACAAGTGACATAAATCGCCGTTAATGTGGATCGGAACGCGATCGTGCAATTGGCTAGAATTATCTCCGTCGGTTTGCACAATGAGAGTATCGCCATCCGCAACTTTGACGTAGAGATAGGTTTCACCGCCAAGTCGTTCGACAACAAGCACCTCGCCATTGATTGTTGCTTGCGCTTGATCTAACCGTAAATGTTCAGGACGAATTCCTAAGGTGGCGCGATCGCCAACAGATATTCCAGGTTTGACGGGAATCATTACACTAGCACCACCAGGAAGTCTAACAGTCGTACCAGAATCGTTAACACCTGCAACTGTCACTGATAGAAAGTTCATCCGAGGTGAACCGATAAATCCGGCAACAAACAGATTGCGGGGATGATGATATAGTTCGAGCGGTGAGCCTACTTGCTCGACAATACCGCCTTGCAACACAACAATTTTATTCGCCAGCGTCATAGCTTCGACTTGATCGTGCGTCACGTAAATCATCGTCGATTGCAAACTATCATGCAGACTGGCAAGTTCAATGCGCATCTGTACCCGCAACGCCGCATCAAGGTTGGATAGTGGTTCGTCAAATAAAAACACCTTAGGATTGCGAACGAGGGCGCGACCGATCGCTACCCGCTGGCGCTGTCCTCCTGATAGTTCTCTTGGCTTCCGGTTCAAAAGCGGCTCTAATTGTAAAATCCGCGCAACATCACGCGCGCGTTGCAGCCGTTGTGCTTTGGGAACACCAGCAAGCCGCAGGCTAAACGCCATATTCTCTGCAACAGTCATGTGCGGATACAACGCATAAGTTTGAAACACCATCGCCAAGCCGCGTTTATCCGGCGGGACATCATTCACTTTCTTGCCATCAATCAACAATTCACCAGCGGTAATTTCTTCAAGTCCCGCAATCATGCGGAGTAGAGTAGATTTTCCACAACCGGATGGACCGACGAAAACAACAAACTCGCGATCGCTAATATCCAAGTCAATGCCTTTGATGATTTCACTATCCGCATACGTTTTGTGGATATTTTTTAAAGCAACTGTTGACATAAAAAGCTTCCATTGTACAAATAATCAACTCAAATCAAACTCAACACAAAAACCTTCAGAATCCCTCCTTTGTGTCCTACCCTGGGGGAAGGCTACGCCTATGTAGTTCATTTATTCCCAAATCCAGCAGAACCATTACTTCACCGCACCAAACGTCAAACCTCGAACTAATTGCCGTTGACTGAACCAACCGAAGATTAAAATTGGAGCGATCGCCATTGTTGATGCAGCGGAAAGTTTTGCCCAGAACAATCCTTGTGGACTTGAAAACGAAGCAATAAACGCTGTCAACGGTGCAGCATTTGCTGTGGTTAAATTTAAACTCCAGAAAGCTTCGTTCCACGACAAAATAATCGCTAGTAGTGCCGTCGATGCAATTCCAGGTAACGCGAGAGGTAGCAACACATGAACAAGTTCTTGTTGCGTTGTTGCGCCATCCATGCGATCGGCTTCTAAAATCTCTTTAGGAACTTCCTTAAAAAAGCTATAGATCATCCAAACGACGATCGGTAAATTAATCAGCGTGTAAATGACGATCAAACCAATCCGAGTATCCAATAGCCCAAAGTTACGTGACAAGATGTATATCGGTACCAGCACGCCAACCGGCGGTAGCATTTTGGTAGATAGCATCCACAACAACGTTCCTTTGGTGCGTTTTGTCGGAAAGAACGCCATCGCATACGCCGCAGGTATTGCCAGTAGCAGCGCTAGGATTGTTGAGCCAAGTGAAACAGCAACACTGTTAAACGCATAATTGAAATAATCTGCCCGCGCTTCGATTGCCACATAGTTTTCTAAAGTCGGCTGGAAAAACAACTGCGGAGGAGTTGCGACTGCTGCAACTTCAGTTTTAAAACTGGTAAGAAACATCCAGAAAATTGGGAAAAACAAGATGCAGGCGACAAGCCAGCCGAGTAACGTAAATAGCCAACGACGAGAATTACTTGCCATGATTTAGGTATCCAAATTACGAGCAACACTACGCATCAAAAAGATCGCCACAATGTTGGCAATAATCACGGCAATTAATCCCCCAGCAGAAGCACCGCCGACATCAAATTCCAACAAAGCTTTGAGAAAGATGTAATACGCAAGGTTAGTAGTCGCTAATCCAGAACCGCCACCTGTGGTTACAAAAATTTCGGCGAAGATCGTGAGAAAGAAAATTGTCTCGATCATTGCCACTACAGCGATCGCACGGCTGAGATGCGGCAACATGACAAACCGAAATAATGCAACAGGATTCGCGCCATCCATGCGGGCTGCTTCTAACTGTTCGCGATCAAGAGATTGAATGGCAGTGAGTAGAATCAGCAGCGCGAACGGCAACCATTCCCAAGAGACAATAATAATAATCGCCAGCAAGGGGAAATCTGCAAACCAATCGATCGCACCCAATCCTAAGCCTGTAGTAATCTGCGCAAACAGCCCATTGACTGGATGCATCAGCATATTTTTCCAAATCAGCGCACTTACCGTCGGCATCACAAAAAACGGCGAGATTGCCAGCACTCGCGCAATGCCTTGTCCAAAAAAGTCTTGGTCAAACAGTACCGCGAGTAAAGTTCCCAACCCAATCGTGATTGCCAGAACAGCACCAACTAGAACGACTGTCGTGACAATCGAACTCCAGAAACCTGGATCGGTCAAAATAAACGTGAAGTTTTCAATGCCAATAAATTCACGTACATCAGGATTAAGTAAGTTATACCGCTGAAAAGCAAACCATACTGTCATTGCCAGCGGCACAATCATCCACAGCAATAAGGCAATCATCGAAGGGGCAACCAGCGGTAAAGTAGATACCTGTCGTTTGCGTTGCTTAATCCGTGGCGTTTCGTGACGGGGCTTAACAACGATTGAAGAAGACATAGCCTCAAGAAGTAATAATAGTTTTACTCGATATATCCGGTGTGGCGCATAAAGCGTTCCGTCGAGCGCTGCGATTGCTCTAACGCTTGGTCTACGGTGATGTTGTTAGTCAAAGCGGCTGCAATAGTTTGTCCCACTTGTGCGCCGATCGCCTGAAATTCTGGAATGTCAACGTATTGCACTCCCTTGTAAGGCGTCGGTTCGATTGCTGGACGCGTAATATCTGCCGATTCAATTGAGCGCAGCACAATCTCTGTAAACGGTGCAGCTTGTTGATAGTTGGAGTTCTCGTAAGTTGATGTCCGCGTACCAGGCGGTACCGCAACCCAGCCATTCTCGTCAGCAACCAACTGGATATATTCTTTTGATGTTGCCCACGCAACAAACCTTTGCGCGGCTTCAGGTGATTGTGAGGTTTTAGGTACTGCGAGTGCCCAAGCCCACAGCCAATTTGAGCCATTAGGATAGTCAGCGATCGGCGCGCGGGTAAAACCAACAGTGTCGGCAACTTGCGATTCTTTTGGATTCGATAATAATCCTGCAGCAACGGTGGCATCGATCCACATTCCGCATCTGCCTGTTGAGAACAATGCTAGATTCTCATTGAATCCATTGGAACTCGCGCCAGGTGGACCGTAGTTATTCAGTAAATCGATATAAAAGCTAACTGCATTTTTCCATGCGGGAGTATTAATTGTTGGTTGCCACTCCATGTCAAACCAGCGTCCCCCAAAGGTATTGACCAACGTCGAGAGAAATGCCATGTTTTCTCCCCAACCAGGTTTACCGCGCAGGCAAACGCCATAAACTCCATTTGCTGGATCGTGGACTTTGCTTGCCCATTGTTGAATCTGCGCATACGTCGGCTGTTCAGGTACTGCAATTCCTGCTTTGGCAAACAAGTCTTTGCGGTAATACAGCATCGAACTTTCACCATAGAAAGGAACAGCATAAAGTTGACCTTCGTGGGAAAGTCCTTCGCGGATCGGAGTGAGTAAGTCGTTTACGTCGTAACTAGCAGGAAGTTGTAAGGGCGTTAGCCAATCGCGTCTAGCCCAGATCGGTGTTTCATACGAACCAATGGTTAAAACATCAAATTGTCCGCCCTGGCTGGCAACATCTGTGGTGGTGCGTTGGCGCAAAATGTTTTCTTCTAGAACAACCCATCGTAGTTCGATGTCTGGATTAGCTGCCTCAAAGTGACGTGACAGATCTTGCATAACTACCATGTCACCATTATTAACAGTGGCGATCGTTAGTCGCGTTTTCTGTGCAGCTTGCGAACTTGGCGCACAGGCGTGTAGCAATTGCACTAGTACCACTCCTGCAAGGAATGCCACTAGCACTTTGGCGAAGCGGGGGATACGCATCGCATGGCTCCTTTAATTGTTAACAAACGAATAAATTAATTTTTTTGATTTTATGCTCTAATTTTGAGCAAAAGCTCGATAATAAAAATCATACTTGGCTTCGAGGCAAAACTGAGAAGTTGATGAGAATTTGCAACAATTCTTCAATACGAGGTGAAGACTATGACAGCAAAAGCAACTTATGACTTTACAGGTAAGACGATATTGATTACAGGTGGTGCGGGAGAAATTGGTAAAACTACGGCTCGCCGTTTTGCGACTAATGGTGCAGGTGTTGTGCTACTCGATTTAAATGAAGCGGGAATGACGCAGGTGGCTGAGGAACTCAAAGAGTACAACGTTCGAGTGAGTACATTTCGCTGTGACGTTACGTCTGCTAATGATGTTCATCAAGCTTTTACAGAGGCTGCGGTGCAGTTTGGGCAAATTGATTACGTTTTTAACAATGCAGGATATCAAGGCGTGTTTGCCAAGACCGATGAGTATCCTGAAGATGACTTTCAAAAGGTAATTGATATTAATGTCATCGGTGTTTTTCACATTCTTAAGGCGGCTGCGCAACATCTACGCGATATAGGCGGAGGCGCAATTGTCAATATGGCAAGCTTCGCAGGGGTGGTAGGACCGCCGAATATGCTGGCTTACGCGGCTTCCAAGTTTGCAGTTATTGGCATGACTCAGACCGCAGCAAAAGACCTTGCACCTTATGGCATTCGCGTCAATTCGTTGTCGCCTTCACTCATTGGTCCTGGTTTTATGTGGACGCGACAAACCGAATTACAAGCAGCAGTAGGTTCGCAGTATTTTGATGCTGACCCTAAGATTGTTGAGCAGCAGATGATTAATTCAGTACCGCTGCGTCGTTTGGGAAGTTTAGAAGAGGTTGCTAATGGTGTAGCGTTTCTCGTGAGTGATGAGGCGAGTTATATCACTGGATTTAATTTGGAGATTACTGGCGGGCAATAGAAAGATGATGAATATGTTCGTGAAATGGAAAGTGATACTTTTTCATAATTTGAGCAAAATATCTAGCTTTAGGCATTTACTCAAATTTATAAATCATTCTTTTGGTAGTTGTATTATTTCACTAAATGAAAAATACAGATAATTTCTCTTCTGCTTCCTATTTGTATCAACCTTATGGTGAAAACAGTATTATCTGCTCAAGGTAGGATATGAGAGAACCTTTATCAGAGCGACGCGATCGCAAACTCGATCTCGCTGCACGCGCGGCTTGGCTGTATTACATTGCTGGAAATACCCAAGAAGAGATTGCCGCAAAGCTCAATGTCTCTCGACAAGCTGCCCAACGCCTAGTTGCATATGCGGTTAGTGAAAAACTGATCAAGTTCCGGCTCGATCATCCCTTAAGTGAATGCATTGCGCTAGCTGAGTCATTACGCGATAAGTTCGCGCTGTCTTTGTGTGAAGTAGTACCGAGTGGTGATACATTCCAGGGAATTGGCGTGTGTGCGGCTACTTACCTAGAAGCTTACTTGATTACGAGAACTCCAACTATATTGGCATTCTCTTCAGGTCGCACATTGCGATTGATGGTAGAACAAATTCCATCGATGAACCAACCTCAGCACAAAATTGTTTCCATCATTGGCAATATGTCACATTGTGGACGTGCAGGTCGTAATGAAGTAGTAATACATTTATCCGATCGCGTTGGTTCGCAAGCCTATCCAGTACCAACTCCGGTTGTAGCAACAAGTATCGAAGAACGGGAACTGTTACAAACGCAGCGATCGTTTATTGCGGTAAAGACTCTTGCAGAACAAGCTAAAGCAACTTTTGTCGGAATTGGTGACATTGCTTGGAATGCACCGTTACATCAAGAAGGCTTTATCGATGATGAAGAAGTTGCTGAGTTACTTGAACTCGGAGCGGTTGGAGAAGTCGCAGGTTGGGCATACGATCGCCACGGAGTATTACTGCAAAAAGGAACAAATATTCGTGTTGCTAGCGTACCGCTCGAACAACCTGCACAGCGTCTCATTATTGGTGTGGCGGGTGGTGCAAAAAAAGCAGAAGCTATTCTAGCTGCACTGCGTGGCAAGTTAATCACAGGACTGATTGCTGACGAAGCCGCTGCCCAAGCGATTCTTGCCAAACTTTAAGTTCAAGACACTCAAGGACTTACAGTATATCAGTTCTCTATCTCTTGTACAGTAGATTTCGCGCACGCAGATTATTGACCAAAATTGGTTGAAGGTTTTCTGGTTTCACGACAAGAGTTGTGTTACGAACATCAAAGGTTGTCAGGCGATCGCTCTGAGTATGTTTTATGCAAGCGTGGGTTGAGACTCTATTTGACAGACTGGAGCTTCTCGACGCGACACAATTCGTAACTCACTAGGGTAACGTGGACGCGGATCGTCTACTAACCAAATTGGAGGCACCATCATGGCTTCATAGTAATCAATTTGGTGCAAAACCCCTGGGTTGTTTTTGAGTTCTACAATCGTTCCTGGTAGATACTCAAACATCTCATCCCAATCGATAGCTGATTCGGTGTTCATAGCACTCAATCTCATTTCCTCGATCAACAATAGAAGTGGCTCCTATGGAGAACAACTTCACCACAATCCGGTATCCAAGCGTTCCAGGTATCTGGGGATTCCTGACAAAGTAATTTGGCTTCATCGAATGCATATTCGCTAGGCAATTGCAGCAGCTTAACCCATGTATCGCGGGTGTAAGTGATATGACAAACGGGTTTCCAACCTGAAGCGATCGCTCCCTCTAGTGCTGGTGTGGGAGGACAAACCGGATTAGTTGTTTGCAGGGATATACTCATTTCTACATCAAATCCATTAAAACTGAGTGCAAAATACTTTCTCTCTGTCAAACCAGGAGAAAAAAATAAAATATTTTCTGTATTCATTTTTACAAAATATGAGCGCGATCGCTCAATTATCCCAAATAAATTAACAAATCCTGACACAACTTCTGTGCTGTGCAAAATTTCGGTTATTCTGCATTTTGTAGCAGCAATGATCTGGACAGACAAATCCTGTTTTGCCTTCTGCTCTAAAGTATTGCAATCCAAAATGTATCTATCAATTGATAGAATTCCTCTAGAGATTTGGGTTGACGGCGTTGTGGCGCATCGGAACTTATTCTTCTAGTTTCCAGAATTTCTCTATATATAATATGTATGGAATTTAGCGACTATAGTAATTTTTGTTGGAGCGATCGCACTTTTTGAAGTAGAGTGCAGAGGCACAAGAGTTTAAGGTGTGTTGACGAGGTGTTTAAATAAGTCATCAATGACGGCATTCATTGCCAAAATATCAAAAGCGTACCAGTGGTCAGAATCAACAAGATAAACTCGATTTTGTTGAACTACTTTTAATTGCTGCCATAAAGGAGATTGTTGTAGCTTTTCTAAAGCCTCTCTACCTGCTTGTTTACCATATGAAAGGAACAAAACATCACCATCAATATCAGATAAATTTTCATAAGAAATTTTGTCTCGCGTGAAGAAATCTCCATTTTGTGTAGGTGGACGTTGTAATCCAATGTCATTCAAAACTATACTAATAGGATGTTGTTTTCCGTAGATGAATATGCCATAAGTTTGATCTACTGTAGCAATAGATACTTGCATTTGCAGACGACTATTACCCAACGCTTTTTTTAATTGTTCAATTCGCTGCCAGTAGTCATTAATTAACTTTTTACTTTCCTGTTCCTTGTCGAGAATCTTAGCAAGATCTTCTAAAGTTCTTTGCCAAGAAGCTGGTGGAGTGGGATGATACAAGGCAACGGTAGGTGCAATATTGGATAGTTGCGTGTAGATATTTTGTAATCGAGTATTTGATAAAATTAAATCAGGTTTTAGTAACAGAAGCTTTTCTAAATTTGGCTCAAACCCAATATTTTCAACTCCATCCACTTGGCTTTGAAGGTGTTCTGGAAAAGGTTCTCCTAGAATCCATGCGGATGCAATAGGTTTGATACCTAATGCCAACGTACTACTAAAAGTACCACCCCACAAAGTTACAACTCGCTGAGGATTATGAGGAATACACGTTTCACCTGCTGTGTGTTGTACAACTCGACAGCTTGCTAACTCCTTATTGCTTGTAACACTGTGAAAACTACAAGCCGAGACAATTGTGCAGATTAATACTCCTAAGAGAAATAGATAGGTAAAGCGAAAACATCTCATACAGTTCAACTCGCTCAAAACTGCCATGAAATTGTTCCTTGAATGGTGAAGGGTTCACCTCGAAAAACTCTTAAGCTGTTAAAAGCTCCTGAAAAATAATCCACATCAAATAAGTTTTTAAAATTGATTTGTATCTGAAATTGCTCTCGATTGTAAAAGATTGCAGCATCGGTACGGAGGTAGCTAGGTACTTGAAAAGTGTTCGCTAAATCTCCTTGACGTTCTCCTACAAAGAATAAACCCGCACCCACACCAAGACCCTGTAGCGCACCTTCTTGAATTTCATAAGTTGTCCACAAGTTAAAGCTATTTTCGGGGATATTGTTGAGGAAATTGCCAACTAAACTACTGTCGGTGTCATCGGTGACAGTGGCATCAGTATAAGCATAGCCTGCGAAGATATTCCATCCAGGTAAAATTTCACCTGTCAGATTTAGTTCAACCCCTCGGCTGCGTTGCTCACCTGTTTGAATAGAAAAGTTGGGATTGACTGGATCTTCTGTTAAAACATTAGAACGAGTCAAGTCATATAAGGCAAGGGTTGCAGAAAGCTGGTCGTTTAAATCTGCCTTAACCCCGATTTCATACTGAGTTCCTCTTCCTGGCTCAAACTGGCTACCATCAAATGCTAAACCAATTGTAGGAGTGAAGGAGCGACTGTAGCTAGCATAAAGCGAAAGCGGCTCAACAGGTTGATAGACGATACCGACACGCGGACTAAATGCATTGCCAGATTGATTTGTTCTGGTATCTTCTAGCAAATCTCGATTGGTTTGCTCAAAAGCATCAAACCGCAAGCCTAGAAGCAGCTTGAGATTATCAGTTATTGTAACTTGATCTTGGATGTAAATACCCAACGAGTCTGATACAGAAGTGGAGTCATAAAATTCGACAGGTGGTGTAAGAGGCTGCCCATACACAGGATTGAACAAATCGAGAGGTGGGGCAGTTCCACTCGAACCTTCCGATCTAATGTAATCAATCCTAGCTAGAGTAGTTCCTAATAGCAACTGATGTTCAACAGAGCCAGTTGAAAATTTGCCAACAATATCTGTAGCAAAACTATATATATCTTGCTCATTGAAATCGACCAGATACCTACGATTTAGAGTTCTGTTGTCAGGAGACAAACTATCGGGAAAAACGAGATTTCTCCTCGTCTCGCGATATGTTCTCAATCCAAAGGCACTTCGCAATGACCAATTATCACTAAATTGATGCTCCAATTCAGCCCTAACTCTAATTCCATTTTGATCGAAGTTACTATCAGGTTCGCCAATATATAAGTTACGTGCGATCGCACCATTGGGGTTAAGGAGAATTGTCCCAACTGCTGGTTGACCAGGTGTAAATACACTATTCAAACTGAGGTATTCGCCTGAAAAAGTCAGGGTGGTATTCTCACCAATTCTCCAATCAAGAACAGGCGCGATAGAAATGTTTTGGTTTTCTACAAAGTCGATGAAACTACCAGCGCTTCTATAAGAAGCATTCAGCCGATACAAAACTGTTTGCGAGTCATTTAGAGATCCAGTTAAATCGATGGCACCGCGATAAAAGTCATAACTACCAACTGTTGCACTTAATTCGTAAAATGGATCGGGTAAGGGTTGCTTGGTAATGATATTAATTGTGCCACCTGGATTTGCCGAGCCAAACAATACTGACGATGGACCCTTAAGAACTTCTACCCTGTCAATACTCGTGAGTTCAAGCAAATATGTACCGACAGGATCTTGTAGACCATCTCTGAGCGTAGTTCCAAAAAATGAGAACTCGTCAATCCTAAAGCCCCGAATCGCAAAATCACTTCCTGGCCAAGATCGAGGAGTGATTTGCGTTACACCGCTGACATTTTGCAACGCATCTTCTAAACGGACAGCTTGCTGATCTCGTAGCACTTGTTGCGGTACAACTTGAATTGATTGCGGAATATCTCGCAGGGGTGTATCGGTTCTGGTCGCGGTTGAAGCATCAGGAACAAAGTATCCATCTTGTTCTCCTGTGACGACGATTTGAATTTCTTCTTCAGCTTCTGTAAATTCTGGTGTTACGCTCAAAATCAAACTTTGAGCTTGTGTTCTCACTTCCGCTGTTGGCGGTGCATCGACACCTGTAATGGCAACTCGAACATAATTATTTGGTAAGTTTGTTACTGATACCGATGCAATTTCTGCTACTGGATCGATTTGCTGAAAATCCTGTGCATTGGGAAGTGCTAGCACTGCATTGGGAATATCGGCGATTAAAGTATTGCCAATCACTGAGGTGACAGGAGCTAATTCTGCGGAGGTGTCTAAAATTACGTCTAATCCAAAATCGGTAGCACTAACGCTAACGCCTGTCACTTCGATTACAGAAGGAGTTTGACTCAGCCACTGTTCAACAGTTTTTGCTGGCTGTGCTATATCGTGTAGATGAGGTATTTCGTTGTTGTGTTGAGAATGTTGAGATTCGCGCAATCTTTCAGTTAATAAATTACGACTTGTATTTTTCCCCTGTTCTACCGAATCAGCCCAAGCGGATGGCGCAATCAATACCGAAAAGCAACTTAGAATAGTCAACCAACGCAACTGCATCATCACTCTACACACTTTAACTGAGAAGCATTTTCAAGAACATACAGCTTCTGTGCGTGTGATAAAAGCAATTTTGGTTGCTAGCCGGAATATTTTTGAATGCTAGCGGGAATTTTTTATTTGGTAATTGGTAATGGGTGTAGAAATACCAATTACTTCCAGTCAATACCTGTTCCAAGTCCCCCATAATTGGGGGATTTAGGGGGCTAAGATTCTCGATACTTATTAAAATATTTTTGTTTTAGTTGATATCTTAGAATACAGCTTGTAAAATTTGGCGATCGCACAAGATTTACCAGGCTCTACACCAATTGCTCAAATTTGGATGACAAATCACTGGTTTGCGTTTGTGGTTTTATCGCCCCCTAAATCCCCCACCAGTGGGGGACTTTGAAAGAGGAACAGTTAGATTTTTTCGCGACTGGCTTCAAGAATTTGCTGGAGAACCCACTCCAGGTTTGTCATCACTTCCTGATTGCGAAATCGTATGACTCGCAAGCCAAAGCGCTGAAGTTGCTCGGTGCGAGCATTATCATAGTCAAGCTGTTGGTTGTGAATCTCGCCATCGAGTTCAACGACTAATCGACACTCAGCGCAGTAGAAATCAACAATAAACGAACAGACAGCGTGCTGACAACGAAACCTTAATCCCTTGAGTTGTCGATTTCTTAAAGCTTGCCATAGTATCTTTTCGGTGGGTGTAAGGTTTTGTCGCAGATGTCGCGCAGCCGCAACAATTCTCGGAGTCGTTCCTCGGATGCGGTGAGATTTCATCGTTAAAAGTTTGTCATAGATATTCATAGAGTACCCACGACAGTTATTGATACTTCAAAGTCCCCCAATTTTGGGGGATTTAGGGGGCGAAAATCCGCTGATAATTGAGTGGTGAGAAGTGAGACAGTGTATTATCTGCCCACAAGTGGCGTGGATTTAGGGAGCGAAAACCCGCTGATAATTGAGTGGTGAGAAGCGAGACAGTGCATTATCTGCCCACAGTGGCGTAAGGGGGCTGAGATTCCTGAAACTAATTTAAAATATTTTTGTGAGTCAATGTCTTAGAAATAGAGTTTGTCCGCTGCGACGATCGCACAAGAATGATGGCGTTTGTGTTTGAGTGTCCTCGCCCCCTAAATCCCCCACGAGTGGGGGACTTTGAGAGTGGATAAACATCAGAATTTTCAAACTTTACACTGCATCTGATACGCTTTTGGACTCATACCAAATTTCTTCCTAAAGGCAGATGCAAAGTAACTCCGACTTTCAAAGCCTATTGCATCTGCGACTTCTGTCACTTTCATTTCGCTCGTTGCTAATAATTGTTGTGCTTGCTCTAAGCGATAATCATGTAAATAGCCAAATACTGTTTTACCAAATACCTGCTGAAAACCGCGCTTGAGTGCGTAATCGTTTAACCCAACTTGACGCGCTAGATCGATTAGTGATGGAGGATTAGCTAGCCGTTGCATTAAGATTTTTCGCGCCTGGTGAAGTCGATCCAAATCGTTCCTATTGAGCGACGGTGTGGGAGTTTTACCCTGTTGAAATTCAATTTCTTGCTCAACCATCAGCGCCAATAGCTCTAATACCTTGCTTTCAAGATATATTTGCTTTGTGATGCCTTGATAAGGACAGTGGAGAATTTGCTGTAGCGTTAGCCGCATCACTGGTGTCACTTTACCATGCCGGTATTGATATTCTTGATGTGGTTCGCGAAATAGATGCAGTAACTCTGAAGCAATTTGTCCCGCAGTAGCAATCAATGATTGACATAATTCGGGTGCAATGTGAACGTTGATTTGTAAGTATTGCCCTCTCGATCTTTCAAAAACTCCCCCTGATGCTAAGCCACTACCGCAAAACCAATACTGTCCAGGAATAAGATCGTCACTTCGAGATCGAAAACTACCTGCTAGGCAAAATCCATATTGAATCGGATGATCGTGTTCGTCAAATTGTGTCGTTAAGTCGCTGTGAAGTTGATAGTTATCGATTGTGAGTTCTATTCCTTGATGCAAGTTAATCGCTTGCTGAAATCCTTGCCCTAATTCACGAGGAAACTGCCAAATCACATCCGAGTAGTTTAATGAATTGGGTTGTGGCGGCGTAGGGTTAGCATCTTGCCAAAGTTCCTCGTAAGCTTGTGCTGAAATTGTGGTAGTCATGTGGCGATTTGCGTGTTGCTGTCATTAATTTATTATTGTTAGTTTAGAAAGATTCTCAATATTTCAGTAGGAAATGGGCAATGGAGAGTTGGGTTATTAAATTTCTTGCAAGAGTATTACATTTGACTCTGGTTAGGCATCTTGCCCAACCCACAAAGGTTGAATTAATCTGAATTTATAGGGTGGGTGTCCTCACCCACCCATGATTGCTAATGAATGCTTGAATTGTGCGATCGCTAACAATTACTAAAAAAACAATTCCTTAATTCCTTCACTACCAATCTCAATTGCCAATGCAGCAAGCAGAAAACCAAGAAGTTGCGTAACGATGACTGCACCTTCCGCACCAATCCATTTGTCAACGCGCCCTGCTTGGCGCACAATAAACCAGGTGACAACCATCGCTGCAACAGTACCAACGACAACACTGATATGTGCGTTAGGAGACTCTGACATTAACAGCATGACTGTAGTAATCGTTGCAGGTCCTGCGAGTAAAGGCAACGCTAGCGGAGTAATCGCCACATCGCGCCCTTGTTCGACAATTGGCGTATCCAATTCGCCTTCGAGCATTTTTAAAGCAATTAGTAGCAGTAACAGCCCTCCAGCTACCCGCAATGATGCAATACTGATGTGCAAGTAATCGAGAATAAACTGACCGCCGAAGGCAAAGCCCAATAATACTGCGATCGCCACAATACTAGCTTTATCAACAACTCGGTTACGTTGCTGTGGTTCCATACCCTTAGTTAGAACTAAAAATATCGGTGCATTACCCAAAGCATCAGCAAGGACAAATACAGCAACAAAGGTTCTGACTAGGACAGATGTATCCATAGATAAGAGTGAGGGGTGAGGGGTGAGGGGCGAGTCTTAATTCAGAATTGTACAGGATGCTACTCAATAGTAAGAAATCCATAGGATGAGGAGCGAAGGGTAAATTTAATTATCCACTGCCAGGTTTTGTCAAATCAATAAATCTGGCATCATACCTGAGAGTGACTTATTTTTGCACCTGCCAACATGACTCAACAAGATTCACAAGTACGAATTGAACGCGATTCGATGGGAGAACGACAAATTCCCCATCATGTCTACTATGGTATCCAAACGCTACGAGCAACAGAAAATTTTCCGATAAGTGGAATTAAGCCTCTACCTACATATGTTGATGCTTGTGTGTTGATTAAAAAAGCCACAGCGATCGCAAATGGTGAACTCGAATGCATATCTTTAGAAATTAGTCAAGCAATTGTTGCAGCAGCAGATGAAGTGTTATCGGGGAAACTGCGCGATCAGTTTGTGGTGGATGTCTACCAAGCAGGTGCAGGAACTTCGCATCATATGAATGTTAACGAAGTCTTAGCTAATCGGGCTTTAGAAATTTTAGGCGATGAAAAAGGAAACTATCAGCGCGTCAGCCCAAACGATCATGTAAATTACGGTCAATCGACAAATGATGTCATTCCGACCGCAATTCGTATCGGAGGTTTATTAGCAATAAAAAGAACGCTTTATCCTGCGTTGACAGGTGCGATCGCTGCTTTAGAGAACAAAGCTGTAGAATTTCAAGATATTGTGCGATCGGGTAGAACACACCTACAAGATGCGGTTCCAGTAAGACTAGGTGAAAACTTTCGTGCTTGGGCACAAATCATCCAAGATCACGAAACTAGAATTAAAACTGCTGCACAAGATCTGACTATTCTTGGCTTAGGAGGTAGTGCAGCGGGAACAGGGTTAAATACACATCCCCAGTATTGCGATCGCGTTGCTCAAATTTTAGCGGAATTAATTGATCAACCTTTACGTCCTGCACCACATCTTATGGCAGCAATGCAGAGTATGGCACCATTTGTAAGTGTTTCTGGGGCTTTACGCAACTTAGCACAGGATTGCGTCAAAATTTCTCACGATCTACGGTTAATGGATTCGGGACCAAAAACAGGTTTTAAAGAAATTCAACTACCACCCGTACAACCTGGATCTTCAATTATGCCAGGAAAATACAACCCTGTAATGGCAGAAATGACTTCAATGGTATGCTTTCAGGTGATGGGTTATGACAATGCGATCGCCCTCGCCGCACAAGCTGGACAACTTGAACTTAATGTCATGATGCCACTCATTGCCTACAATCTGATTCACAGTATTGAAATATTGGGTAACACTCTCGCCGCATTAACCCAACGATGTATTAAAGGTATATCCGCAAATCGCGATCGCTGTTTTGCTTATGCCGAAGGTAGCTTAGCGCTGGTGACAGCCCTCAATCCTTATATTGGCTACTTGAATGCAGCCGCAGTTGCCAAAGAGTCGCTAGAAACAGGTAAATCACTCCGACAGATTGTTCTCGAACGCGGATTAATGACAGCAGAAGATTTAGCTAAAGTATTAAATCTAGAACAAATGAGTGCAATGCGCTCTACACAAGGATAGGCTCTTTTTTTTAGAATACATAGTAGGTAAGCGAAAGCGCAACTCAAGAACTGGTAATTAGTCAATGGTCAATGGTTCATGGCAAACTGCTATTAATTATTCACTATTAACCAACATAACAAAGTGTGATATTTAATTATGCCTACCTACTTAAATCTAAAAGTCTTTAACGAGGAGAAATAATCAGTTGGCTACTACTGCGATTACGAGAAAAAACCTTATTTATAGTTTGCTAACAGGTTTGATTATTGGTATATTTATTGGCACACCTTTAGGCTGGTTTACACACCAATTTTTTGCCGAACGTCGTCTAGCCGAGGTTTTGATTTGCCGCGAAAAGAACCGCAATCAGCCTGAAGCTGTTTTACAGTCGATGTGTGGTTCTAGATTTTAAAGAATTTGTGTTAGATCTATTTCCATTAATTGCTGTTACTTACGTTTTTGTCTGTCTAATAGTCAATAATTTATGGGGTATTGCTATTAATTATTAACTAACATAAAAAAGTGTAATGTATAATTATGCATACCCACTTATGTAGTTATGAATTATATAGCTATTCAACGAATCGGAACAAAACCTGCTTGTTCTACTAATTTTTGTCCTTCATCAGTTGTTAATAAATTGACATAGCTGACTCCTGCTTGCTCGTCGAGTCTACCATCGCGTTTAACGATCGCAAACAGCCGACGTGTTAGCGGATAGGAACCGTTAGTAAAAGCTGTTTTGTTCAATACCGTTTCGTTTATACCAACAAAGGGGGTAATAAACATTTCTCCTGCTGCTATGGATACAGGGATAGGATAGATCGTTTCTTGTCCTACAACAACCGAGGCTGAACTATAGCCAATAGCGCCAGGATTAGCAGCAACTTTGAGAATTGCTTCTGTTGCTGTAGCAACAGCTTGGACATTTTTACCAAACTCCCTTCCGGCTAAAACTCTTTGTTGAACAACATCTGCAGTTCCACTGACTTGAGGAGTAAAACTATATGCTGTAATTGGCAGAGCTGAACCTCCTACACTTTTCCAATTGCTGATTCTTCCTGAGAAAATATCCTGTAGTTGTGCCAAGTTTAGACCCACAATAGGATTACGCGGGTGAACAAAAAAAGTAATACCATCAATGGCAATAGGAATTTGTTCTAAAGCAAATCCACGCGCTTTTGCTAGAGCGATCTCGTCTTCTTTTAAAGGACGCGATGATAGGGCAAAACTCAATTCACCATCCAGTAGCATTTTAATACCAGCAGCAGAACCTTGAGGAGTACCAACGGGTTCAACAAAACGTAACTGAAACTGCCTTTGTGACTGGCTAATTGCAGAAACAATTCCTGGAGAACGCAACGGGGCTAGGGTAGGAGAACCACCGTAATTAAAGACTCCTTGAGGAACGTTTGGAACCTCAGCTAAGGTTTTGTAAAAAACAAGATTATTGGTACGAACTTCTGAAGCGATCGGGCTAAGAATAATAATTTGAATCAATCTGTAGAGTGAAATTGTTACTGCTAAAGCAGTGGCAATAATACCAATTCGTAGTAAGAATTGAATATTGTTACGGTTAAATGGCATAGTATTTAAGTTCAGATTCTCATCTTGTGAAAGAATCTTTTTCTTTGAACTTTCTTGATGAAAACTATTATTTTGAGCAATTGCTAAACCATTTTCTTTTATTTTAACTAAACTTGATTTTTGCTGAAGTTCTTGAACATTATTTACATCATTTTCACTTTGGTGTGATTTTAATTTTCCTTGCTCATCTAATGTTTTTAGTGAGATCAAATCATCATAATTTACAATTCCTTCAATGATATAATGTTGGTAAACTGATAAGTTTGCAATCTGCTGCTCATAGGTTTGTTCGCTAGGTAAGATCACTGTTTCTTGTGCTGAAAGCGGAATAAATAAAGTGATCAGTTTTTCTTGACTTAAAGCAGTATGACATTGTTGACGAATTTCAGAAGAAAGGACTACTCCAGGGCGCGCTGGTTCGTAGTTCCATAGGTTAGATACGACCTTTGTTGCTACTGAAATTGATGGATTATTGCGGTCAATAACCGTTAATGGACCTTTTTGTAAGCAAGTTAAAATTGTTTCTAGATGAAAGCTCAGCAGTGTTTCGTCTAAGTAATAACAGACAAAGTAAGGGATGACACTGCCGTTTTGATCGATTTCGTCAGCGTATAACCATCCAAATAACGTTTGTCCAGAAGTGATTTGATATAAGTAAACAGCACGATATCCTAATGTAGGAGGATGAGAAGGTTCCCAGTAGTATGAAATGATGCGATCGCTAAATGCTTTGCGAACTTCAAGCGGCACTTGTTGACTCACAAGCTGTTTCAATCCTCTACCTGCAAAACTCGTGCAATGGAGTTGTCTTAGGAGTAAATCCATCAGCTTACTTGCAAAAAAAAATTAAAACAATACTATCTTGAGGAGAATTTTCAAGCAACTCCCCCACAAATATTAGTAGGTATGTACAGAATCAGCAAGAAACTTCCTAAGTCTGTTAACTACAATACTAAACTTTCAATTAATAAAAATTATATATTTTCTTCGCTTACCAAATTTCTCAGCATTGGTTATGGTGTAAATAATCAAAAAACTGCAAAAATGTCAATATTGATGGCTTTATCGGCAAATACACAGCAAATACTTCAGATCAAACAACAAATCAAAATTGCAGCAGTCATAGCGATTTTAATATTGCCAGTATTAGATACGAAAGCTAGCGCTGAAAATTCAAGTTCTCAAGTAGTCATTGCTCAGAATCAAGCAGCTGAGCAAGCAAGAATGACTCAACCACCAAAAATTGCTTTTGTACCAAGAAGACGATTGCCGTTAACTCTTTTAGCTGAGACTGGGGCAGGATTACTACTACTCTTTGGGTTAGTTGCTGCATATTTGGCTAATCGTACGCAAAAACCATTGTCAACGGCAACAGATACCTCGAATCAAAATCTTATAGCTTTATTAGACAACACGATAACAAGTAATCTTGCCATAGCACCAAGCACCGCAACACCATTACTGCCAAGTGCCACAAATGAATCAGTGCGAAAAGAGGCAACGGGACAAGCAGAGCTTTTTAAAGAAGTAACACTACGATTGCGGCAAGCAGTAGACATAGAAGATTTATACAGAACCGCAGTCAAAGAAATCCGCCGTGCCATACGAGCAGACCGCATTTTACTCTATCAGTTGGATGACGCAACTTGGCAAGGCAGTGTGGTAGCAGAATCTGTCGCCCCAGGACTACCACAAACTTGGCGGGTGAAAATTGACGATCCTTGCTTCCGCGAGCGGCATATGGAATTGTATAAACAAGGTCGCGTGCGGGCAATCAATGATATCTACCACGAACCAGGCTTAACCGATTGCCACATCAAATTGTTAGCACAGTTTGCAGTGAAAGCAAACTTAGTGGCGCCAATTATGCACAACGATGTGTTGTTAGGATTACTGATTGCGCATCAGTGCGATCGCCCGCGTGTTTGGCAAGAAAATGAGATTAGCTTGTTTGCGCGCTTAGCAACTCAAGTCGGTTTTGTCATTAGTCAAAGTGATTTTATATGAATTCGCAACCACTCGTTAGCCTAATTCAAGCTCAATCCTACGAACAAAACTTATTACGAGATGCTTTAGAAACTTTACTGCAGCCTTTGGGAGGGCTGACTAGTTTTGTCAAGCCAGGCGATCGCGTTTTGCTCAAGCCTAATTTACTGACTGGCTCGCGTCCTGGAAAAGAGTGTACCACTCGTGCTGAATTAGTCTACACCGTAGCACAGATGGTTATGGATGTTGGTGGTAAGCCATTTTTAGGAGATAGTCCAGCATTTGGCAGTGCTAGGGGTGTTGCGATCGCCAATGGATATCAGCCATTAATATCTGACTTGCATATTCCTGTTGTAGACTTTCACGGACGACGTTATCAAACTGTCGGTGAAGAATTTAATCACTTGCTGCTGTGTAAAGAAGCGATCGAAGCTGATGTCGTCATCAATCTACCCAAAGTAAAGTCACACAGTCAACTGACATTAACTCTAGGTGTGAAAAATCTTTTTGGCTGTGTTCCTGGAAAAATGAAAGCATGGTGGCATATGGAAGCCGGAAAAGATCTCAATCGCTTTGGGCAGATGCTTGTCGAAACTGCACGGACAATCAACCCAGACTTAACAATTATTGATGGTATTATTGGACATGAAGGTAATGGTCCTAGCGGCGGCGAACCGCGACAGTTAGGTGTATTGGGTGCTGCTGCTGACGTATTTGCTCTGGATCGGGCAGTGATAGACCTGCTGCAAGTGCAGCCAGAAAGCGTACCAACCATCGCCGCGCAAGCTCGTCTCGGACTGTGTGCAGATATTAGCCAAATCCAATTTCCCCACTTACATCCTACTGCGCTACAGATCGATGACTGGAAATTGCCAGATGCGCTGACACCGATTGACTTTGGAATGCCCCGCGTGATTAAGTCCACATTTAAACATCTCTACATCCGCTGGATCAAAGAGCCAATGAAAGCTTACGCTGCTGGTCAAAACCAATAAGCGTATTTACTCAAGTGTAAACTTTGCTACGATGAGCAGCTATAAGTTTAGATTAAGCTGTTAACACCCTCCGATTGCTCAAGCAACCGCCATAAAGCTAGCTAATGGCGGTTTTTTATGTTGATACAGAGAATCAAAAGGTAGTAGGGTAAGAGGGTAGTAGAGTAGGCGGGTAGTAGAGTAGCTGGGTAGTTGGGGAGACTAAGAGAGTTATGAATGTTGAGTGTTGAGTTATGAGTTAAGAAAATTCTTTTAATTCAAAATTCAAAATTCAAAACGTGCTAAGGCACCGCTACGCTAACAAAACTCTATTACCTACACTCCCACACTCCCATACTCCCACTAGTCACTCATCACTCCTTATATAAGTTCTACGAATACAAGAGATAAGATTTGTTGGTTAGCGAACAGTGTGTTAGAAAAGAGTTGCTAAAATGGCAGTAAGAAAGTAGAAAACTACCTTCTCATGTGTCAAACATTGTTCAGGTTCATTACAACAGGTTCAGTAGAACTTCTTTATGGAATCAAGTAGTAGTCAGTCTGCCAGCTCAGCAGAGAAACCTTCTCATAAGTTGGCAGACATCGTAGGAACAGCAATCGCTTTGTTGACTCTGACAGTCCCACTTGTGGCGATCGCTCAGTACTCTGACAAAAATCTTCTGACAAACGTGCAACCAATATCATATCCTTTGCAAAGAGCAGGAATGAAAACCAGCGAATGGTGATGAAATTTATGATCGTTGGAAACTGACTTTAGTACTACGGTTAGCTAATGGTGAAGGGTTGTCAGCCCTAGACTTGTTAGTTATGCACCTAGCTAACAGCTAACAGCTAATCGCTTTTTTAATAGCTAAGGGTTTGCAGTTGTCCGTCATACCCTAAAATGCTACACGGGGAGCTAACGGAACTGCACCCTAAATTAGCTGTTAAATTGGAGTGATGTTGTGGACTTAACCCGTATTCCGGCGCAACCAAAACCAGGCGTCATCAATGTTTTAATTGAAATCACTGCTGGAAGTAAAAATAAATACGAATACGATAAAGATTTACAGGCTTTCGCTTTAGACCGAGTTCTGTATTCTTCGGTGCAATATCCTTACGATTATGGCTTTGTCCCTAATACTCTCGCTGATGATGGCGATCCTCTTGATGGTATGGTATTGATGGACGAGCCAACATTTCCAGGATGTGTGATTGCAGCACGTCCCATTGGAATGTTAATTATGATTGATGGTGGCGATCATGACGAGAAAATTTTGTGTGTTCCCGACAAAGATCCGCGCTACCAACATGTCCAATCGCTTGCAGATGTTGCACCACATAGATTAGATGAAATCGCTGAATTTTTCCGTAGCTATAAGAATTTAGAGAAGAAAGTTACAGAAATTCGCGGTTGGCAAGATATTGACCAAGTTATGCCCTTGGTAGAAAAATGCATTGAGGCAGGTAGTAAACAAGGGCGCAATTCTGACGCTGAAGCATAATACACAACCTCAAGAGAAAGTCATTATCATAACGTTAGAGTCGTTTTCTTCAATAAACTGAAGAACGATTCTATCACTCAACCCTAGTGCCTCTTTCATGCAACGAACGCTACTATTAGCTAAAATTCACAGTTGCACGCTCACTGCGGCTAATCTGAACTACGTAGGTAGTGTCAGTATCGATCAAATCTTACTCGACGCTGCAGGAATACTACCTTACGAGCAAGTGCAAGTTGTTAACGTTGCCAATGGAGAAAGATTGATTACATATGCGATCGCCGCTCCAGCAAATTCAGGAGCAATTGAGTTAAATGGCGCTGCCGCAAGACTCGGTATGCCAGGCGATCGCTTAATTATTATGACTTATGCACAATTCACACCCGAAGAACTCAAAACTTACTGCCCGACAGTTTTACTAGTAACTGAAAACAATCGTCTCCTTGAAGTCCGGCGCTACGATGATTTATTAGCGCAGGTTTGATTCATCGTCTCTTCTCTACGTTGAGCAAGTTTGAGATAATGCTGTGACTAAAATTTGATGTGCCATTCCTGCACCAAGCCCAATGCGGTTATCTTGAATGCCTACCACAACTGAGCCACTACCGGTACGGCTGACAATCTGAATCTCGCATCCTACAGTTAAACCCAGATCAAACAGACGACGCGCTAATTCATCTTCGCCATTGAGTTTGACAATCGACAGGCGATCGCCAACTGTTGCCCTAGTTAAGGGAAATGACATTTTAGCAGTGTTCTGTGAGATACTGCTATGTTCCTGCTTGTAGGATTCAGGTGTTCCGCCAAAAAATGTAAATTCCCACTCTTTGCGACTTGGGTGCTGTTGTGCGTTGTTCGGGTCTTTCATGCGATCGTTCTCCCGAATTACTTAGAATCATTCTCACGGACTTATTTAGAAATATTCGCAAATAAAGTCTAAAAATTGTAGCTTTTAAGAGAGAATTCACATTTATCTTTACAAATCTTTATGTTTACTACCAAGAATAAGCTCAAGCAGTAAAAATTAAGGATAGACCACAAATACCTTTTTTTGGAACAAAAGCATTTAATAGACTTTGCCAAGCAAGTCATTACTAGACTTCCTGCATGAATACGAGTGCCATAAATTCGCTGCTACATAAACAAAGTCCACCAATTTAGAGTCGTGAAGTGTTGAGTGATGAGCTTAAGAGAGTTACTCGTAAAGAGTGCTGAGTTATGAGTTAAAAAAATTCAAAACTTTATCAGCGATCGCGTCACTAAAGCAATAACTTGGGTTATCTTTTGGAGTTGCTGTGTGACTGCACCACTTCTAAGTAAAGCTTCAGCTTTCGCAATTCCCGAGGGCATATCTGGACAAACGCCACACCGCCAGAGATAAAAACCACCGTTCCACAAAGCTGTTTGCATTAATTCAGACGGTTGCCCTTGCAATATAGATTGCATCGCCTCTAATAGCTGCGTCGTCGATTCTAACGGGACATTTTTAGTCGTAAAGCCATAGTCGCGGGGAACAAGGTGCAAGCGCTCAATTGGTTCGTCAGGATTCAGTGTCGATAAGCCAATAATTGCGGTGCGATCGCGGGGCAGATCGCAACTTCCTTCTAATCCTTTGACTGTTGTAAAGTGCTGAGTTCCTCTGACAGCAAAAGCGGTTTGAAACATACCTTCTGTTGGTGGATGAACGTAGCCAGCAACAATATGCGCATCTCCAGCGTACGGACACCAAATCAGTTCCATTGTGGCAAATGGCGGACGTTTACCAACTTGGTCGCGGTATTCAAATAGACCTTGAGCCAAGGGAAAATGCTGAGGGAGATAAATAAATCCTACGCCAGTAGCCTCGAACACCTGTTGCGTTTGTGCGAGTGACAGCTTCTTCCAATCAACACCTAATCCTTGCCAAATATCAACAAGTGGTAATCCATATTTAGTCGGTAAGCGATCGCCACCATGCATAATCACAGGTTGTCCTGCTGCTGACAGTAGTAAAGCCGCGATCGGGCTAATGGGTGCAGTACGCGATCGCCCGTCATAAGGTAAACCCAAAACAAAGACACGTTGTGTTGTAGTTATTGGTTGCAGTTTAGGACCAAGTTGATCGTAAGCATCAAGCATTCCTGCCAACTCTTCTCCTGTAGGGCGCTTGATCCGGTGCGCAATCAGAAACGCCCCAATTTGGGCTGGAGTTGCTTCTTGCAGTAAAATCATCCGAGTTGCAGTCGCTGCTTCATCTCGCGTGAGATTTTCACCGGTATGATTACCGCTACCCACTTTTTTTAGCAAATCCCGAAATGCATTGCTCATTGCGATCGCTCAATTAAAAACAAGATAGATGATGGGTGAAGAGTTTTAGCCTAGCACTATCGCACCTGCAAATTCTCGATGATCTGCGGTCCTGAATGCTGTTCAAACTGTGGAATAACGAGTTTCTTTACTAATTGCCAAAAATCTCGAATTGGCGGAACTTGCAAGCGATCTTGTGTCGTCACCATCACAACTTGACGTGTTAAACCAGAATTGACACCTGTGATTGAATGACTACTCGCAAGAGGGCGCACTGCTAGCGTCGGATCTTGGCTTGCTTCGACTAATGCGGAACGTGGTAGTAATGCAATTAATTCACCTTGGCGCACGACCCCGCGAAAAGCATCAAGGGTATTCACTTCTAAAACAGCTTGGAGTGTCGCGCCAAACCGTTCAAATTGTTCTTGGACAAGGCGTTGCATTCCATAACCATCTTTGAAAACAACTTGAGGATAGCGAACCAACTCGAACCAAGGAACTTTGTCAAACTGAGCCAGAGGATGATTTGCTGCGGTTAACACCTCAATCGGTTCGTCATATAACACTTCCACTGCCATTTCGGAACCTGTTGTGAGCAAGCGATTATTCATCACAATTGCCAAATCGACAAGTCCATCTTTAAGGACTTTCAACGCGCGATCGCTTCCTAAAGACGTCACGCGTAACTGAATTTCGGGATAGTCGTGACAAAATTGCTGTAAAACAGGGGGTAAGCAGTTAGAACAAATCGAATGAATTGCCGCAATACACAATTCAGGCTGCTTTCCAGCAACTAAATCCGCCAGTTCCTCTTTAATTGTCCGCCACTCTTGACAAATTTTTCGCACTCTGGGTAAGACACGCTCACCTCCTAAAGTCAGCGTTGCACCTGTAGTACGATGAAACAACGATAATCCCAAATCGGCTTCCAGCGCTTGAATTTGGCGACTGATTGTCGATTGAGTTACGCCGCATTTTCGTGCTGCTTGTTGAAAACTACCTGTCTCCGCGATCGCCAAAAAGGCTTGCAACTGCTCTAGCCGCATTTTGTGTAGCCTGAATCACATTTAAGGCATACACTAACTTAGCGGATTTAGGATAGTAATTTCGTAGAGATTGATACAGCAAGAAGGAGGAGTGAGGGGTGAGTGAATAAAGTGACTAGTGATTAGTTTTGTTAGCGTAGCGGTGCCTTAGCACGTTTTGAATGTAGAGCAAAAGAGCGATTAGTGGTTAGCATACAAGTATTCTTCTGTTTTCCTGCAAAGCTCTCAATTCAACCATTCAGAAAGCGCGATTGCAACTCCTTGTTTGAGTTCTGGGGCTAGATCGCTTGTGGCGATTTGCTGGAGTTGTTTGTAGGCAATTTCTGGTGCAAGTTGTTTGAGTGCTGCGATCGCGTGTAGTAAAACTGCACGCTCTGAATCAGCTAATAATTGGATTAAGGGTTCTATTGCTTGTAATTGTTCTAGGTATCCCAGTGATAAAGCAATGACTGCCCTGATCCGCCCAGTTTCAGTTACTGGATGTTGCAAATGCAGCATATTGATTAATATATTGGCAGCTTTCACTTGATTATTTGGTTGTTTAACTTGCCCTAGAACTGTGATAATTTCTTGACATACAGCAACAGATGGCGACTGCTCCAAAAAAGAGGAAAGATGATCTAAAGCCAGGTTTGATTCAATTCTGCCTAAAGCCCGAAGAATTTCTATTTGGAGAGACTCTGGTGTGTGTGGTGATTGGAGTACTTGATTTAAGCCAATCACAGCAGGATCTGTCCCTAAACGCCCTAACGCGATCGCCGCAGCATGACACACATCAAGATTGAAATCGTACAGTTTTGGTAAGATACGTGCAATAAGGTCTAATTCTGCGCACAAGTCAGTCCGAAAGCCTAAACCCAACACAGCTTCGCGCCTTACAGGAGCAGCAATATCATCTAGAGCATTGAGTAATACTGGTGCAATTCGCGGATCGTGAAAACTACTCAAAGCTTCAATTGCCACAGCACGAATATTCGCTTGGGCATCGCTGACAATACTCAGTAGTGGTGCTATTGTTTCTGAACGCCGGATGTAAGCAAGCGATCGCGCTGCAAGTAACCGCGTATTTTCATCATCTAATAACTCTGTTAGGACTGTAACGGCATTACTTCCAATTTGTCCGAGTGCTGTTGCGGCAATTGCCTGGAGTTCTTCATGATGAGTTGTTTTGATCAGTTCTACTAAAGCAGCGATCGCCTGTGGGTGGTCAAATTCGCCTAGAGTCCGCGCAGCAAACCAACACAGTTCCTCATCGTCATCTTCTAAGATTTCTACCAGAGGAGCGATCGCGCTTGTCCCTAGACGGGGAATTAGTTTTGCAACGTCCCAGCGTTGTTGGAAATCTCCTGCGAGTAACACAGCAATTGCCAAATCAAGGAGTTGCGTTGCTTCGGGTACAGTGTTTATATTACCTTGCTCGCGCTTTCTCCCAGGAATTAGCTGCTGCAAACATTGTACGAGTAATGACCAGTTACTTGCACTCAACGCTGAGTGTGCTTGCTCCAACTTGAGTTGAATACTTGTGTTCACGATCGCTTTGTATGCAGATTAAAATTAGCTTAACTTGACCACAACCAATTATTTTGGCTTTTCGATGAGTTAGTTGTTGCTGGAACTGAAAATATTTTATCTGCTGCAATCGAGTAACTATTGCATAAAGATGCAGTTTGCCCAAAACGTTGATAGCTAGTTAATCGCAGTAGTCATCATCTTCACAAAACTTAACTAAATAGATTGACAAATCTACTGTTAAAGCTTTTAGCAATACAGAGTTCTTAATTATGCGTGTTTTGCATCCACCTTACGACTGAGCTTATTGCAAAAAATGCATCAAGTCGATGCATTTTCTTCATATTTTGAAATATTTAGTTACATAAGATACGAAATTACTTGCAATGTAATTCTAACTTGGATGTTGTCAGGCACATTCAACAAAAAGATGTTTCTGATGTAGCTGTAAGCTTCGCAATCCCGCAATACAAAGAAGGAAATATTCATTTTGTTCTAATCAGCAGTCTGCGTAACTATCTATACGACTTTTCGTTTTCAAACAGAATAACCTAACAAACTAAGCAGTAGCATCAGCAGACTACTTTTTTTCAGCTCCAGCGTGCACAAAGGCAATGAGGGGACACTATGACAGAAGCAGCCAAGAAGGAAACCCTAAATAAATTCGAGAAATTCAAAGCCGAGAAAGATGGTCTTGCTGTCAAAGGCGAATTAGAACATTTTGCTGCGCTCGGGTGGGAAGCAATAGACGAAACTGATCGCGACCATCGACTCAAATGGGTAGGACTATTCTTTCGCCCTGTGACTCCTGGTAAGTTCATGATGCGGATGCGCATACCCAACGGTATCGTCACAAGTCATCAGATGCGAGTATTAGGTGAAGTGGTGCAACGCTATGGTGATGATGGCAATGCAGACATCACTACTCGACAAAATATTCAGTTACGTGGAATACGAATTGAAGACTTTCCCGATATTTTTAATCGGTTTCGTGCCGCAGGATTAACCAGTGTTCAGTCGGGAATGGACAATGTGCGTAATATTACTGGCGATCCAGTAGCTGGACTTGATGCAGATGAGTTATTTGATACGCGCGAGTTAGTCTGCCAAGTGCAAGATATGATTACCAATAATGGTGAGGGTAATCCAGAGTTTACGAACTTGCCACGCAAATTTAATATTGCGATTACAGGCGGGCGCGATAACTCAGTTCATGCTGAAATCAACGATTTGGCATTTATTCCTGGATTTAAAAATGATACTTTCGGCTTCAACGTCATTGTTGGTGGTTTTTTCTCTGCCAAGCGCTGCGACGCGGCAGTTCCTCTCCATGCTTGGGTACCTCCAGAAGACGTCGTTGCAGTATGTAGAGTGGTTTTAGAAATCTTTCGGGATAGTGGACTGCGGGCAAATCGCCAAAAGTCACGCCTAATGTGGCTAATTGATGAATGGGGAATCGAGAAATTCCGCGCTGAAGTTGAAAAAAAACTAGGTAAGGAACTACAACCCGCCGCCGAGAAAGATGAAATTGATTGGGAAAAACGCGACCATGTTGGAGTTTTTCGCCAAAAGCAAGCAGGGTTAAATTATGTAGGTTTACATATTCCAGTGGGACGGCTTTATGCTCAAGATATGTTTGAAATCGCCCGACTCGCTGAAGTTTACGGAAATAGCGAAATTCGGCTTACGGTAGAGCAAAACTTGATTATTCCCAATATTCCCGATTCGCGCTTAGATGCATTTTTAGCCGAACCATTGTTACAACGCTTTTCGATTAGCCCTGAAACATTAACTAGAGGCTTAGTTTCTTGTACTGGTGCTCAGTTTTGTAACTTTGCCTTGATTGAAACCAAAAACCGAGCTTTAGGAATGATTAAGGCACTCGAAAGTGAGCTACATTTTACACGCCCAGTGCGCATTCATTGGACAGGATGTCCGAATTCTTGCGGTCAACCACAAGTTGCAGATATCGGATTAATGGGTACTAAAGTTCGGAAAAATGGCAAGGCAGTGGAAGGAGTTGATATCTATATGGGTGGCAAAGTGGGCAAAGATGCGCACTTGGGGACTTGCGTTACTAAAGGGATTCCTTGTGAAGACTTACAGCCAGTGTTACGGGATTTGCTCATTGAGCATTTTGCAGCGCAGCCTAAGCAAGAAGCAATCAGCGCTAGGTAAGTAGCGATCTTTGAAACTGATTTAGCAACAATTCAACTGAAACCAAGAAGATGACCAAGTTTACGAGAAGACAATTTATTTTCACTGCTGGGACTGCAACTGCTGCTTCGCTATTGATGCATGGCTGTGCTAATGGTAATTCTAATACTGCAGCAAATAACGGTGGTACGGTTCCAGCGGCTAATATTGACCCAGCCGATGCACCAGAAGTAACAACTGCACGATTAGGATTTATTGCACTTACAGATGCTGCGCCTTTAATCGTTGCCAAAGAAAAAGGCTACTTTGACAAATATGGCATGAAGGATGTCGAAGTAGCAAAACAAGCATCTTGGGCAGTTACCCGCGACAATTTAGTTCTTGGTTCTGGTGGTGGTGGAATTGATGGTGCGCATATTTTGACACCCATGCCTTATTTGATGTCTTTAGGGACAATTACGCAGGGCAATCGCATTCCGATGTATATTTTAGCGAGATTAAACACCAATGGGCAGGCAATTTCACTATCTAACACTTACAAAGAAATGAACGTAGGTTTAGATAGTTCTCCCTTACAACAAGCTTTTGCACAACAAAAATCTGCTGGTAGAGAACTGAGGGCTGCGGTAACTTTTCCTGGAGGAACCCACGACTTGTGGATGCGCTACTGGTTAGCTGCAGGTGGAATTAATCCGAACAGTGAGATTTCTGTAATTGTCGTTCCACCACCACAGATGGTACAGAACGTGCGCGTGGGTAATATGGAAACCTTCTGTGTGGGTGAACCTTGGCCTGCACAAACGGTCACACAAGGCATTGGTTATACTGCCCTCACAACTGGCGAACTATGGAAAGATCATCCAGAAAAAGCACTGGCAATGCGGGCAGATTGGGTAGATCAACATCCCAAGGCAACGAAAGCAATTTTGATGGCAGTGCAGGAAGCTCAACAATGGTGCGCTTTGCCAGAGAATAAAGAAGAAATGGCAAATATCGTTGCTAATCGGCAATGGCTGGGAGTATCAGCGAAAGATATTTTAGGTCGTTTCCAAGGTCAGTATGACTATGGTACAGGTCGTACTGAAGACTATAGCGACTCATTACTCATGAAATTCTGGCGCGATAACGCCTCCTATCCTTACAAGAGTCACGATCTGTGGTTTTTAACCGAAAACATTCGTTGGGGTTATATTCCAGGCGATACTGACACGAGAGCGCTCGTCGATCAAGTTAACCGCGAAGATTTGTGGCGCGAAGCCGCCCAAGCGCTTGGTGTTTCAGCGGCTGAAATTCCTCAGAGTACTTCCCGTGGTGTGGAAACATTCTTTGATGGCGTGCAGTTTGATCCAGAAAATCCAACAGCATATTTGAATAGTTTAAAAATCAAAAAAGCCTAATTGAGCGCTAAAACTTGCAAGTTGTAAGAACACGGGACAGGAGAATAACAAAGAATGACAGTACTTGGTAGCCGCTCAAAGAAGAGCAGCAAATTGGGAAAAGCAATGCCCGCTGTAACGAAATACGTAGTGCCCCCACTAGTGGCGATCGCTGTTATTTTAGTCATCTGGCAGCTGATTTTCTCAGGACCAGATGCTAACTTACCTGGTCCAATTACTGTACTGCAAGAAACTTGGGACCCTTTAATTATCGATCCGTTTTTTGATTATGGTGGGACGAATAAAGGATTAGGTTTGCAAATCCTCGCAAGTTTAGGTAGAGTTGCTATCGGCTTTTCCTTAGCGGCGATCGTCGGGATTGCATTAGGTATTCTTGTCGGAATTAGTCCCTTTGTTTATCGCGCCCTAGACCCTCTATTTCAGGTGTTACGTACTGTACCACCTTTGGCATGGCTACCACTTTCACTAGCAGCATTGCAACAATCTAATCCCTCAGCAATTTTCGTCATTTTTATTACAGCAATTTGGCCTATTATTATTAACACAACTGTAGGAGTACAGCAGATTCCCCAAGACTACAGAAACGTTGCTAAAGTGCTGCGTCTATCGGGACCAAAGTTTTTTTGGAAAATTTTGCTTCCTTCAGCAGTTCCCTATATTTTTACTGGTTTGAGAATCGGGATTGGCTTATCTTGGTTAGCGATCGTTGCAGCAGAAATGTTAACCGGCGGTGTAGGAATCGGCTTCTTTATCTGGGATGCTTACAACAGTTCTCGGTTGAGTGAAATTATTCTGGCACTGGTTTATGTCGGGATCGTTGGTTTAATCCTCGATAGACTTGTTGCTTTTGTTGCATCTAAAGTTGTCCCAGAAGAGCAAATGAATTAAGAGAGGGGCGAAGAGTGAGGGGTGAGGGGCGAGGGAATATATAGTTAGACGATCTCTCAATCCTAGTTTTCCCCGCTTTATGTCCTTGTTTTGTGTAACTTCCTCTGTGCTAAATACCCTGATCCCTCATTTATTAAGTTATGAAAGTATTTGTAGAAGTCGATCACATTGATCAGGAATTCTTGCTACCGAATGGTGGTAAATATGTAGCGCTACGCAATATTGAACTAAAAATTCAACAAGGTGAATTTATTTCTTTAATTGGACACTCTGGCTGCGGTAAATCAACACTACTGAATATCATTGCAGGGCTAAATCGTCCAGCAAGAGGTGGGGTACTGCTCGAAGGGCGACAAGTTACAAAGCCTGGTCCTGACCGGATGGTGGTGTTTCAGAATTACTCATTATTACCTTGGTTAACAGTACGGGAAAATATTGCTTTAGCAGTTGATGAAGTTATGAGCAATGTCCCAAAAGGCGAACGCCGAGGTATTGTTGAGCATCATATTGATTTAGTCGGGCTGCGTCATGCGGCAAATAAACGACCAGGAGAAATTTCTGGGGGCATGAAACAGCGGGTGGCGATCGCCCGTGCCCTTTCTATTCGCCCAAAATTGCTATTGCTAGATGAACCGTTTGGTGCATTAGATGCTTTGACTCGTAGTGGTTTGCAAGATCAGTTGATGAAGATCTGCGAAGAAAACCACATGACGTGTGTGATGGTAACGCACGATGTCGATGAAGCTTTGCTGCTGTCAGATCGCATTGTCATGCTGACGAATGGACCCGAATCGCATATTGGACAAATTCTTGAAGTTCCCTTCCCACGTCCGCGTCATCGCTTGGAAGTTGTGAATCATCCCAACTACTACAGCTTGCGTAATGAAATTGTTTATTTCCTCAATCAGCAAAAACGTGCAAAGCAGCGTAAGGCACAGCAAGCCGTAGCGATCGCTCGCAATGGTTTAGAAAAAGTCAATTTGGAAATTGGTTTTGTTCCACTAACCGATTGTGCTCCCTTGGTTGTGGCAAAAGAGAAAGGATTTTTTGAAAAATACGGTTTAGATCAAGTTATTTTGTCACGCGAACCAAGTTGGAAAGTGCTTGCCGAAGGTGTGGCAACACGCCGCTTGGATGCTGCGCAAATGACTGCAGGAATGCCCTTAGCAATGACAATGGGGATGAATGGTAAAGCCCCGCAACCAGTCGTTACAGGGTTAGTTCTCGCACGCAATGGTAATTCAATTACTTTGAGCAAGCGGTTTTATGATGAAGGAGTTAGGACGCTTGCTGATTTTAAAGCGGCGATCGCCCGAACACCTGATAAAGTACATACTTTAGGTATGGTACACCCAGCATCAATGCATAACTTGATGCTACGATACTGGCTTTCTTCAGCAGATATTGATCCTGATTTGGATGTAAGCCTGACGGTGATTCCGCCACCGCAGATGGTCGCGAACCTCAAAGCTGGAAATATTGATGGATTCTGTGTTGGTGAACCTTGGAATTCCCGCGCAGTGAAAGAAGACTTGGGTTTTGTAATTGCAACAGATTTGGATATCTGGAACGGACACATTGAGAAAGTTTTAGGCGTGCGCGAAGATTGGGCAAATCAACATCCAGAAGCGCACCTGGCTTTAATTAAAGCTTTACTTGAGGCATGTGAATACTGCGACGATCGCCGCAATCGCGAAGAAATTGTCACGTTGTTGGCACAACCTCAATATGTTGGTGTTGCGCCAGAGTACATTCGCCCTGGATTTATTGACGAATACGCACGCGGTAACGATACGGAACCCGAAATGCTGTTGCGGTACAACCAGTTTTATATTGACCGTACTAATTGTCCGTACCGCGTTGAGGGGCTTTGGATGATGACGCAGTTGGCACGGTGGGGAATTACACCTTTCCCGAAAAACTGGATTGAAATTTTGGATCGAGTGCAGCGTGTCGATTTATTCGGTGCAGCAGCAAGAGATCTTGATTTATTAGATGTAGAACCTGACCGTGGTTCAATTCACTTCTTTGATGGCACAGTATTTAATCCTGATGACCCGATTCGCTATCTCAATAGTCTCAAATTCAAGCGCGATGTGCGGATTGAAGAAGTTGTCTTTGATGCAACGCCAGCAGCCGTGTAGAAAGGGGCGAGGGGCGAGTGAATAGCAGTTAGTTGTTATCCCATAACTCTAGTTTCTCCACAATTGAAACATTCTGAACCGTAATTCTTACCGATATCTAAAATATGCAAACTCTGAACACTACTGCTCTTAGAAAACCTGAAGTTCTTAACGGCGATCCTTTTCTGGTCATCGATAACGTCTCTAAGATTTATCCGACACCTACGGGTCCTTACACGGTGTTAGATGGCATTAATCTCACGGTTTATGAAGGTGAATTTATCTGTTTAATTGGTCACTCTGGCTGTGGTAAATCGACGCTTTTAGATATGGTGTCAGGATTTCGCAAGCCGAGTGAAGGTGAAGTCAGACTGCAAACCAAACGCATCACTGAACCTGGTCCCGATCGCATGGTGGTGTTTCAAAATTACTCGCTATTACCTTGGTTGAGCGCCTTTGAAAATGTATATTTAGGAATTGATTCGGTTTATCCAAATAAACCCAAAGCTGAAAAAACGGCGATCGCCAACGAACATCTCGCAATGGTTGGGCTTGCAGATGCAGCCAATAAAAGACCCAGAGAACTTTCTGGTGGCATGAAACAGCGCGTATCAATTGCGCGGGCTTTAGCGTTGCGTCCTAAAGTTTTAGTGTTAGATGAACCTTTTGGTGCGCTTGACCCCATCACTAGAGAGGAACTGCAAGAAGAACTGCTGAAAATTTGGAGCGATCATCAAGTAACAGTACTAATGATTACGCACGACATTGACGAAGCATTGTTCTTAGCAGATCGCTTGGTCATGATGACGAATGGTCCAGCAGCAAATATTGGGGAAGTTATGAATATTCCTTTCCCACGTCCCCGCAATCGCGCTCGCATCATGGAAGATCCTGAATACTATAATCTACGCAACCAAGCGCTTGATTTTCTCTATCGCCGTTTTGCACACGCAGATGAGTAAAGAGGGATAAGGAGTGAGGGGGAGTGGCTAGTTACTAGTGAATAGTGATTAGTTTTGAATTTTGTTAGCGTAGCGGTGCCTTAGCACGTTTTGAATTACAAAGAATTCTCATAACTTCTTAAACTCATAACTCAACACTCTTTACGAGTAACTCTCTATCTCTTCTATCCCAACTCCCCTAGTTTTCTTGCCTATCGAGGGATATTAACAATGACCGATACAACTAAAACCCTCTGTCCCTATTGTGGTGTAGGCTGCGGTTTGGATGTGTCGCCGCCAGCACAGCCAGGGAAGGCAATTAATCGAGATAGCCAAGGTAATCCGATTTGGAAGGTGAAAGGCGATCGCAATCATCCTTCGAGTCAAGGCATGGTTTGTGTCAAAGGCGCGACAATCGCTGAATCGATTGATAAAAACCGCTTGCGTTACCCTATGCTGCGCGACTCCTTAGATCAACCATTTCGCCGCGTGAGTTGGGATGAGGCTTTAACACATATTGTGAGTCGGATGCGATCGCTGTGTGCAACTCAAGGAGCCGATGCTATATGTATGTATGGTTCAGGGCAAATGCAAACCGAGGATTACTACGTTGCGCAAAAACTGCTTAAAGGTTGCCTAGGAACGAATAACTTTGACTCGAATTCCCGCTTGTGTATGTCATCAGCTGTTGCTGGCTATGTGCAAAGCTTGGGTGCGGATGGTCCTCCATGCTGCTATGAGGATTTAGATTTAACCGACTGCGCCTTTATTATTGGCTCGAACGCTGCTGAATGTCACCCAATTGTTTTTAATCGCCTGCAGAAACACCATAAGAAAAACCACGACGTCAAAATGATTGTGGTCGATCCACGTCGCACTCCTACTGCTGAAGTTGCCGACTTACATTTAGCAATCCATCCAGGGACAGATATTGATCTACTCAATGGCATTGCCCATCTACTATTACGTTGGGGCTATTTTGAGTCTGAGTTTGTTAGTGAGTGTACAGCAAACTTTCCGGCGTTTGCTGAGGTAATTTCCCACTATCCACCTGATATTGTTGCTAGAAGATGTGGCATATCAGTTGAGGACTTGGAAACATCTGCCCGCTACTGGGGAACAAGCAAGCGCGTTCTTTCACTGTGGTCAATGGGAGTAAATCAATCTACCGAGGGCACAGCCAAGGTACGTGGCATCATTAACTTGCACCTCATGACTGGGCAAATTGGTAAGCCTGGGTGTGGTCCTTTTTCTCTCACAGGTCAACCCAACGCAATGGGTGGACGAGAATCAGGAGGATTGTGTAATTTATTACCAGGATACCGTCACGTCCAAAATGCCCAAGAAAGAGCAGAAGTTGAGAAATTTTGGGGCATTCCCGCAGGCAGAATTTCATCTAATTGGGGTCGTACTGCATGGGACATGATTATAGGTTTAGAAACCGGAGACATCGGCTTACTATGGATTGTCGCGACGAATCCGGCTGTGAGTTTACCTGATGTCAAGCGCACCCAAGCTGCATTACTGCGATCGCCTTTTACGGTGTATCAAGATGCGTACTACCCTACCGAAACCGCAGCGTATGCACACGTGTTACTACCTGCAGCGCAATGGGGTGAAAAAACGGGCACAATGACCAATTCTGAGCGGGTTGTGACGTTGTGTCAGGCATTTCGCCCACCTGTAGGGGAAGCCAAGCCTGATTGGGAAATTATTGCAGAAGTTGGGCGACGGCTAGGATTTGCCGATAAGTTTCCTTTTGCAAATTCGGCAGAAGTTTATGCTGAGTATGTCCAATTAACACGCGATCGCCCTTGCGATATGACGGGAATTAGTCACGCGAGGTTAGCCCAAGATCCGATACAATGGCCATACCCTGATGAAGGGGTGAGGGGCGTGGATCTTGGGACGAGGGAATCCTGCAAGCGATTGTATACAAATTTGCGGTTTGCAACACCCGATGGACGGGCGCGATTTAGTGCTTATCACTCGCGAGGACTGGCTGAACCTCCTGATGCAGAGTATCCGTTTGTACTCACAAATGGAAGACTATACGGTCACTGGCATACCCAAACACGCACAGGAAGAATTGAAAAAATTAAACAAATGCATCCGCAGCCCTTTTTGGAAATTCATCCTCGTGATGCAGCAAAGCTAAAGATTCAAGAAAATGATTTGGTAGAAGTGCGATCGCGGCGCGGAAAAGCACAATTTCCAGCGAAAGTCACAAAAGCGATCGCACCTGGGACACTTTTTGTGCCTATGCACTGGGGCGCACTTTGGGGAGATGAAACTGAAGCTAATGCCCTCACGCACCCTGAACACGATCCCGATTCGCATCAACCCGAACTGAAAGCCTGTGCCGTACAACTGATTCCTGTCGCACTGAAAGCAAATGTCAGTAAATTAAAAGACAACTTTCAACAGAATCAGTCAAACGAAATTATAATACGCATCACTTCTTAACTAGGCAGGCAAGATGCCTGCTCCACACGCCACTCTACTAACACCCTAACCCCTCGACGCCAGTTGCTACAACGGAGGACACCTCCGCAATGCACTGGCTCCCCCTCGCTCCTTGCTCCTAATACACTTCTGGGACAAAAAACTGCTCATTCTTGGGAGGGCGGATATAATCGCTACCAGGCTGTCTTGGTGGTAGTTCCATTGGTTGGGGAACGATGTCTTGATAGTGAATTTTGCTCAAAATATGACTGATGCAATTAAGACGGGCGCTTTTTTTATGGTCAGCTTCTACAGTAAACCAAGGCGCTTCCGGAATATTTGTATGTGCAAACATCACATCTTTAGCTTTGGAATATTCTACCCAGCGATCGCGTGATTCAATATCCATTGGGCTAAGTTTCCATCGTCTTGCTGGATCGCTAGCGCGCGATTGAAAGCGACGTTCCTGTTCTTCATCGCTAATCGAAAACCAGTATTTTAGCAAAATCATGCCAGAACGAACTAACATCCGCTCAAATTGAGGACAGGAAAATAAGAATTCCTCATATTGTTCTTCTGTACAGAAACCCATAACCCGTTCTACACCAGCGCGATTGTACCAACTGCGATCAAACAGTACAATCTCTCCTGCACCTGGTAAATGAGGTACATAACGTTGAAAATACCATTGCGACTTTTCATGATCCGATGGTGTTCCTAAAGCAACTACTCGACAACCACGAGGATTTAAAGAATCAACAATTCGCTTGATTGTGCCACCTTTACCAGCCGCATCACGCCCTTCAAAAATTATCCCTACTCTTAAGCCTTGGTGCTTTACCCAATACTGGAGTTTTACCAATTCGACTTTCAACTGAGATAATTCTTGCTTATAAACTTTCTTTTTTAATTTCTTTTTTGTAGTCTCTTTTTCTGTCGTTTCTTTGGAAGCAACTCCATTTTTATCGGCTGATTTCATTTTTTTATTCCATATTTTTAATTTTAAACTAATGATTACACATCCTCAAGGGTAAAAAAATATTATTAAATTGTAGTGTAATTTACAGTTTATGAATTATATTTTAAATTTCTGCCACAAGCTGTCAACGATGAACATACTATTAAATTGAGGCAAGATTAACACAAAAAGACAACTCAATAGTTGAAATTTTGCTAGCCACTCACTCCTTGCACTCTATGATGCCATCATCAGGAAGTTCCAAGACTCTTCAGCCGCCATCTCAATTGACGCGCTTCTTAGTTTGTGGACTAGGTAGTTTAGGACAACACTGCGTTGCAGTATTGAAAGACTATGGTGTTGCCGTAAGTGCAATTGATTTAATCCTGCCACAAAATTGGGAAGTTCCTGAGTTACCAAACTTATTAGATGATTTAGCGATCGGAGATTGTCGTCAAGCGGCCATTTTGGAGCAAGTTAAAATTCGTGAGTGTCGCTCTATTCTTTTAGTAACTAGCGATGAGCGAGGAAACACAGAAGCAGCATTTGCAGCACGATTATTAAATCCAGATATTCGCTTAATTCTGCGTTCGGATAAACAAAATCTCAATCAACTTTTAAGTGAGAATCTCGGTAATTTTGTTGCATTTGAACCGAGTCAACTATCAGCAGCAGCATTTGCTTTAGCGGCTTTAGGCGATCAAACCTTGGGTTATTTTAATTTAGAAGGACAGCTATTGCGAGTGACAAAGTATCAAGTAAAACCAGGCGATCGCTGGTGCGATCGCTGGTGGGTACATGGGTTGAATACTCGCAATCGTCGCATCTTGAGTCATACTGCAAACTTTTCACCCCTGCCAAAACAATTCTACGAGTGGGAACCAGAAGCAAGAGTAAGAGCAGGAGATACAATAGTTTATATTGAAGTCGCATCAAGTAGTTACTCACAGCAAGCAAAAGCAAGTTCTGTCAAGCAGCAGCTACACCAAGCTGTTCGCCAGGGCATATGGCATCATCTCAAGCATTACATTAGCCAATTTTGGCAATGGACGTATCAATATCAAACACGCCGTGTTGCTGTGCTTTGTTGCTTTACAGTATTAATTTTAGTTGTTTGCGGGACAATTCTCTTTAGATGGGAATATCCAGAGATTAACTTGCAAGATGCTTTCAACGCGACAGCAACGTTGTTGTTAGGCGGATATGGAGATTTATTTGGTGATATTAAACCAGAAACTCCTTTGTCTTTCGGGTTGCAAGTTTTTAGTCTGGCACTAGCCTTAGCAGGTACAGCATTCATTGGCGTATTATACGCATTGCTGATTGATCTGCTATTGACTTCTCGGTTTCATTTTAGCAGTCGTCCTCCCATACCCCAGCAAGATCATATCGTTCTCATTGGCTTAGGTAGATTAGGTCAACGTGTTGCCACCTTGTTGCAAGAATTCAAGCAATCAATTGCAGGAATTAGTAACACCGAGTTAGATCCTGGCATTCTCCCTCAGATGCCGTTAGTTATCGATAACGTCATCAGTGCTTTTAGTAAAATACATCTAGAAAATGCCAAAAGTGCCATTATCATTACCGAAGATGATTTAGAAAATCTAGAAATCGGTTTGATGGTTCATGCTGCTAATCCTGATGTTGGCGTCATTATTCATTCGTACGATCAGCACTTTCGCGATCAAGTAGCAAAACTCTTTCCTTATGCCAAAGTACTATGTGCTTCAGCGTTATCTGCAGAAGTCTTTGCAGCAGCAGCGTTTGGGGAAAACGTATTGAGTTTATTTCACTTCAACAACACCACAGTACTTGTGACAGAATATTTCATTGAAACTGGAGATACCTTAAATGGCTTGATGTTGTCTGAGGTCGCTTATGGCTACGCTGTTGTTCCAGTTTTATATCAGCATGATAAACATGAATCAGCAAAATTTATGCCGGCGCCGGAAACGCGGCTGTATGTCGGCGATCGCCTGATAGTGTTAGCCACAAGTCAGAGTTTACAACGCATCGAACGCGGTGAAATGACCCCCCGAACTCGGCAAGTACAGATTGAAAAAGCCCTCAATCAAGATGCTGTTTTTGATGGTGCAAATGCGATCGCACTGATTTCAGGTTGTAGTTTGGCGATCGCTCGCAAATTAATGAATAACTTACCAGCAACATTACCCCAGCCTTTATATCATCACCAAGCACAACATTTAGTCTGGGAGTTAAGTAAAGTTCAAGTCACCGCACATTTAACTGCATTAAAAGGCTCCAACTCGGTTTGAGTTACGAATTAGTATTAAATATCAAAATTATAGTTATGCTGATGCTTCCGTAAATAATTTGGGACTTTGATGGAACTTTATATGACACTTCACAATTCAGTTAGATGATGAGGTTTTAGTATGGTTTCGTGAACAAGCTCACAAAGCAGGCGGAGGAAATTATCAAACTATGATTAACGAAGCTTTACACCAGCATATTCAGTAGAGTCGCGAACCTTTAGAGGAAATACGCAGAGTTATGCGTAAAGAGCTTGAACGTATTGAGCGTTAAGGTGCTTGTTGAGAGCTAACTACCCCAAATCAGGTATTTTCAAATATTGACGATATGTAAATGGTTTCGCTCTTTTGATTGAAAAGCTTGTACAACTCTCTCTACCTGAATTGCTCAGTATGATATGCGGAAAGTTTCTGCATAGTAATTATAGTTAGCTAGCTTCTCTGGGTTGGGGCTGTACCTTCGGATTGTTTGTGGGATATCTATGTTGAGCGATCGCAAAACAGTTACATATCTTGAGTAGCGATTTATATTTGACAAAGCAACATCTTTGTAAATCAGCTCATCTGTATGAAGCGATCCGCCCCCTTAGTTCCAACATTTGATTCAATGCTTATACCCACAATTCAAGCTCTACAAATTCTGGGTGGATCCGGTACAACTGAGGAGATTTACGACCAGGTAGTACAAATTCTTGATTTGCCGGATAAGGTTCTGGAAATTCCGCACGGCAGTACATCCCAAAGTGAAGTTGAGTACCGTCTTGGGTGGAGCCGTACTTATTTGAAAAAATACGGGCTTTTGCAGAATTCAGCACGCGGTGTCTGGTCCCTGGTATCAACCTCTATCAATCTTGATAACCTAGATACAAAGGAAATTGTCAAGGCTGTTCGAGATGCAGAGAAATGCAAAGTTGTTTCTTCAGAGCCAACGATAGAAACCTTTGAATCGATTGAACCCCTGGAACTAGCATGGCATCAGCAGTTGCACAAAATGTTGCTAACCCTTGAGCCATCTGCATTTGAGCGTTTAGCACAACGCCTACTGCGTGAGTCTGGGTTTATCCAAGTTCAAGTTACAGGAAAATCGGGTGACGGTGGAATTGATGGAGTGGGCATTGCCCGTATCAATGGTTTTTTGAGCTTCCATGTCCTTTTCCAATGCAAACGTTATCAAGGTTCAGTAACAGCGGGTCAAATTCGGGATTTTCGGGGAGCCATGCAAGGGCGTACTGACAAGGGGCTATTGATCACGACTGGCACATTCACTAGAGATGCGATTAAGGAGGCAACACGAGATGGCGCGCCACCCATTGACTTGATAGACGGCGAGCAGTTAGTCCAACGATTGAAAGAGTTGGGGCTTGGTGTCAAGATCGCCACGATTGAGTCAGTGGAAGTTGACACAGCTTGGTTTGCAAAAATTTAACGCAATGGAGGTCAAATGGTTACAACTCTTAACAAACCATCTTCTCTAATTCATGAAATCCAACTTGAAAAAGTTGGCAACTGGAATTTATTCAAATTCAGTGCATCTCTTCAACTGCGAATGGAGGATCTTCTAGAAAAGAAAAAAGCCGATCAAATCACTCCTGATGAATTTGCTGAATTGGATGCGATCGCAGAGTTGGATCGTATTTTTACTCATATCAACGCGATGCTTGCTGCTCAAAATGCGAATCAGTGATGAACTTAAGCAAGCTGTTCGAGTGCAAAGCTATTTTTTGCCCTATCGACTATTTCTCTCTCTAACTCAACCGGGAAATTACGGCAAGTACTTTTGGACAACATCCCAACCTGTGAGTGACACCCAAACTAACCCCAGAAACAAGATGATATTTGTTCCTATATGAAGCGATCGCATCCACGATTGACTATCTATAAAAATTGCACTGAGTGCGGAGAGTAAAACTAAGCCGACGACAAATAATCCGGCGGGAAGATGAGAAGAATGTCCTAGGCTACCAAAGTGACCCAACGTTCCCACAATACCGATTGCTAACAGTAGCAAGACTAGTAGAACTAAGCTACCACCAAACATAAAATGCAGCGATCGCAGCCAACTCGGACGTGATGTGCGTGTTGTTCGGGCGCGAAACATCCAAACACCAGTAACGGCTAACAATAGATATGCTAGCAGCGATAAACCCATTGACCATGCTGCTATTTTCCACAACCACAAAAAGGAAGGCAGATTCAACTTAAACCAAATCCCTAGCAAGTACTACAATTTACCTTAACGCCTTAGGGGAGTTGGTAGTTGTCTTTCCTGCGAGGGAAATGTGTTAACCAAGTTTTTATCAATTTAATCGCTTATTATCTCAAAAAAAGCTACTAGCAATCAGCTAAATAGACTTTATGATCGTCCGCCCTCTAATAAATTAAAGGAACCACAAATGCGCAACCTTAAAATTTTAAACCCTTGAATTTATCTGTAAGGTTTAGTTAACAGCTAATTACTCTGCAAACTTGTATGATTGAATGCTCTAATCTACCGAAGTCAAAACAGCAGCCGTTAAACTTTTTCTTTTCTCATTGATTTCTGGAACTTCTGCTTCTTCAATCGTGCCCTCTTCACTAACGCAGAGGCGATCGCAGGGGATCGTATCTGAAAGAATTGCACTTGCCATCATGCCAGTATGAATTTCTAGCATTGATTTCGGTGGCGCTTCAAACACCAAGCGCTGACCTGGAAAGACCACTCTTTCAAAATACCAATTAGGAATATTAGAAATGCGAGCAATCTGAATTTTACTTGTCGCATTAACATAGCAGCAGACAAGTTGACTAGATTGGTTTGGTGGTAAAGGATCTAAAATTTGAGCCATAGCCGCCAAGTAGCGTCAAGCCACACCTATGAGATTACAATAGCCAAGCTAACACTGAGCGATCCCCAGTTGCTGTAACCCCGACTACCAACTGATGGCTACAATAAAAATTCTGTCTAAATCCAGAACAACAAGTTTAATTCTGTAGTTAATTAAACTCAATTTTTGCGCAATTAGCAATCACTTCGCGTCCCTGATTAAAAATTTCCACGCGGCGAAGTAAACTGAGTGTTATCGTAAAGTTATATGAAAAATGCTTTCATAAAGTTTCCAAATCACCAGGCATCTATCTGGGGATCAGTTTTAAATAACTCCACAGTTAGCTGCACTTAAGAACAGAAGAGGATTCCGAACCCTTGCTCCTGTCCAACAATTGCTAAGTTTCAGTTTTAGATAAGCGCTATGGAAAACCGAATTCTCTACGTTCGCCTTCCCTGCAACCCAATTTTTCCCATTGGAGTTGTTTACCTAGCAGATCATATCCACAAGCAGTTTCCTGATGTTGAGCAACGCATTTTCGATTTAGGAACAGTCCCACCGCTCGATTTTGCCTCTGCTCTTGATACTTGTGTTGATGAATTTCAACCAACATTGCTCGTCTTTTCCTGGCGAGATATTCAGATTTACGCACCTGTAGGGGGAAGAGGTGGTAATCCTCTCCAAAATGCCTTTGAATTTTACTATGCGCGTAATCCTTTGATTAAACTGCGAGGAGCAATTGGCGGACTTAGACTCGCAGCGTCTTATTACACAGAACTGTGGCGCAACTTAGGATTAATTAAACGCGGACTCAGCCGCGCTAGAAAACACCAACCAGCAGCTCGTGCAGTCGTCGGTGGTGGTGCAGTGAGTGTCTTTTATGAGCAATTAGGAGACAAGTTACCTACAGGAACAATTATTTCTGTGGGTGAGGGAGAACTATTAATAGAAAAACTGATTCGAGGTCAAGAATTTCGAGATGAGCGCTGTTATGTTGCTGGAGAAAAGTCACGCGATCGCCTGATTCACGAGCAACCCACTCCTATAGAAAAGAGTGCCTGTAACTACGACTATATCGAAAGTATCTGGTCTGAATTTCAATACTATCTTCAAGATCAAGATTTCTACGTCGGCGTCCAAACTAAGCGTGGTTGTCCGCACAATTGCTGCTACTGCGTTTACACAGTTGTGGAAGGAAAACAAGTCCGCATTAACCCTGCTGACGAAGTTGTCGCCGAGATGCAACAACTCTACGATCGCGGCATTCGCAACTTTTGGTTTACCGATGCCCAATTCATTCCAGCGCGACGATTTATTAATGATGCAATAGAACTCTTACAAAAAATCCTCGATGCAGGGATGCAAGACATCCACTGGGCGGCTTATATCCGAGCTGATAATTTAACACCTCAGTTATGTGACTTAATGGTCAAAACGGGGATGAACTACTTTGAAATTGGGATCACGAGTGGTTCTCAAGAACTTGTCCGCAAAATGCGTATGGGTTATAACCTCCGCACAGTCTTAGAAAACTGCCGCGATCTCAAAGCCGCAGGATTCAACGATCTCGTTTCTGTCAACTACTCTTTTAATGTAATTGACGAACGCCCAGAAACAATTCGGCAAACGATCGCCTATCACCGCGAACTTGAACGGATTTTTGGTGCAGATAAAGTCGAACCAGCAATCTTCTTTATCGGGTTACAACCGCATACCCACTTAGAAGAATATGCCTTGAAAAACCAAATTCTGAAACCAGACTACGATCCCATGAGTTTAATGCCTTGGACAGCCAAGAAACTGCTATGGAACCCCGAACCCCTCGGTTCCTTCTTTGGTGAAGTTTGCCTAGCAGCATGGCAGAAAAACCCCAATGACTTCGGTAGAGAAGTGATGAACATTCTCGAAGCACGTCTTGGTTGTGCTGATTTAGAAGAAGCTTTATCTGCACCAATAGAAACCGACAAAAAACAGCTTGTTACAGCTTAATAAAATTGGTAATGGGTCATGGGTCATAGGTAATAGGCCATATCATCTTCGCTCACCCAATTACCAATTACCGCGTTCCCAGTTACCACTTGCTCAAATTCATGTTAGAAGGTTCCATTCTCCAACAACTAGCCACTGCCCACGCTCACAATAGCCAACCTCTTAATTTGGGCGTGTACTACAAAAACACCCTTGTCGCACTTTGCCACGCCTTAGAAGACTGTATTCTGACCTCAAATAATCCGCCATTAGTGATTACAGCTTTCCAACAAGGAAAATGGTATCTACAAGAGGCAGAGCGATATAGCCAAATTGCGCAAAAAGCAAGACATATCGCAATTATGGCAGCCCCTGATACAGGCTTTGCAGAGCATCCGACAAGTCAAATGACGAATGTTGATTTAGTTGCCTTAGATCCTCAAGATCCTGTAGCACAAGAGTGGCATCTGATTATATATTCTCCTAGCTACACCGCGATGGTGTTATGTCAAGAGTTATCTGATACTGATTATGGCACTGCGGGAAGACCAACAGTAGATCTAGAGCGGAAATTTTATGGCTTTTGGACATTTGAGCCAGCGTTAGTACGAGAAACGGTAGATTTGGCGATCGCCCATATTGGCAAATACAATCCTGAACTTCAGCAACAACTAATTGCTTTAGTTAATGCGATCGCCACTGATGCTCCCAGCGACATGGATGATTTAGGTCATGCAGTTTCTCGCGTTGTTGATTATCTGCAAATCAGTCAAACTGGTGTCAGTCAATTAGACCCGAGTGCGCAACAAGTCCTCGATCAAAACTTAGTTTCTAACGAATTACAAGCATTTTTACGCCTAGCCCAACTTATTGATATAGCCGATACAGAAAACCCGATGGCAGCAGCAGAAATTGCTGCTTTAGCTGAAACTCTGGGACAATTATTAGACTTACCCGCATGGCAATTAAAGCGCTTGCGTCTAGCAGGATTACTGCATCGTATCGCGCCCGCAACTGTCGGAGTGCAATACGGTGATGAAGCACCAAGTTGCCCATTAGTACCCGCAGCCCAAGTACTACGTACAATGCCCAGAATGCAGGCGATCGCCCACATCATTACGCACCAAAATGAGTGGTGGAACGGTAACGGTCAACCTGCGGGTTTATCAGGTCAAGAAATTCCGCTAGAATCACGCATTTTAGGCTTAGTTGCTGCATTTCAAAAACGTGTTACTCAACTGCAAGCATCACAACCTCAGCATTCACCTTTAACACAAGCCTTAACCGAGTTTAAACAACAGCAGGGACAAATCTGGGAACCAAAACTCGTTGCTACCCTAGAACTATTGGTGATGGGTTTACAGCAAGGATTAGAATTGCCAGTTACAGCACCAAAAATTAGTACAGGAATGTGGTTAGTTGATCCGCAAACGAGTGAAGATAGCAAGCGTCATCAAACAGCAAGGAGCCAGGTGTGAGTAGCGATCGCCCTATATTCGAGCAGGAAAAAGGCATAAATAAAGATATTGCTGCCCTGCATTCTGGTAGCAAACATCTACCAGGAGCTAATCTAGAAGATGCGGAACTAGCCGGTATTGCCTTAGAAGGTGTCAATTTAGCCGGAGCAACACTTGTTGGAGCAAATCTTGCTGGTTGTAAGTTAGAACGCGCGCGATTAGATGGTGCTAATCTTCTAGGAGTTCAGCTCACAGGTGCAGACTTGCGAGCAAATTTCCTCGGAGCTAACTTGATGCAAGCTGACTTGACAGGTGCAGACTTACGTGGTAGTAACTTACGGGGCGCTAATTTGATGGGTGCCAAGCTGTCGCAAGCTTCTTGTGCAGGAGCCTTCTTGAGTGGAGCCAATCTGATGAGTGGCAACTTGCAAGGAGTAGACTTACGTGGTGCAGATCTACGCGGCGTCAATCTTAGCGGTGCTAATTTGCATGGAGCGAATTTAAGTCAAGCTGATTTACAAGGCGCCTTACTACAGCAAGCAAACCTCGAAGAAGCAGATTTAAGAGGTGCAAATCTCACCGGAGCAAACTTAACCGGAACAAACCTTTTATGTGCAGAACTCGAAGGAACCAATCTCACCGGAGTTAATCTTGCTGGTGCGTGTCTGATAGGTACTAATGTCGTTTCGCCTTAGAGTTGTTGCGTGGAGGAAAGCAGGGGAGTTTTGAGTTTTGAGTTTTGAGTTTTGAGTTGAAGAGGGTTACTTGTAAAAGTGTAATAGTCAAGACTTTCTCAATTCACGTATTCAAAACTCTTTTATGCCTCTGTGGTTCGTATGTTCCAGCAGTATAACTTTCTCCATCGCTTCTTAAGACTAGCAAGCATCAACATTATCTCCAACCTGATGGTGCCGCTTGCTGGATTAATCGATGTTGCCTTTTTAGGACACCTTGCTGAAATTCGTCACTTAGCTGGAGTTGCTTTAGCTACAGTGCTATTCAACTACATTTACTGGACATTTGGCTTTTTGCGCATGGCAACGACTGGAACCACAGCCCAAGCAGTAGGACGCCGCGATCGCGAAACAACTATACTAATAGGCTTGCGCAATACTATACTCGCTTTAGCATTAGGGTTATTTATCTTACTTTTACAGCAGCCTTTACGCGAACTAGGATTTACCCTACTCAGTGCGACCCCAGAAGTCAAAGCCGCAGGGAGAGATTACTACAACACTCTAATTTGGGGTGCGCCAGCAACTTTAATCAACTTCGTCGTTGTGGGTTGGTTTCTCGGACGCGAACAAAGTAGCAAAGTATTACTTTTGTCCGCAGTTGCAAATGGAGCAAATATTTTTCTAGATTACATTTTAATTAATCGTTGGGGATTAGAAAGTGCAGGTGCTGGAATTGCTACAGCCACTAGTCAGTATCTCATGTTGCTCACAGGAGGAGTGCTAGTTTATCTAGAACATCAATTGCGAACAATCCCAATACAATGGCAGCAGATATTTGATGTGCGTGCTTTAAAGGCAGCTTTTTCTCTTAACGGAAATATCTTAATCCGCACTTTGGCGCTAGTTTCTACATTTGCGTTTTTTACTAATCTAAGTTCTGTTTTAGGAACTGCAATACTCGCGACAAACACACTCTTGATGCAAGTAGTAACTTTAGCAGCTTACTTTATTGATGGATTAGCATTTGCAACTGAAAGTCTTGCAGGTATTTTTCGGGGTCAAGGTAGTAGTAAGCTATTGTTACCTCTACTCTGGGTTTCTGGAGGAACAAGTTTAGTTATCGGGCTACTTTTTGCCATTCTCTTTGTCGGCTTTCCTCGTCTTCTCTTTGGATTATTAACGCATCATCTCACTGTCATTGAGCAAATAGATAACTATGTTCTCTGGCTATTGCCGATTCTCAGCATTGGTTCCCAAGCTTATATGCTTGATGGTTACTTTTTAGGTTTAACCGAAGGACGCATTCTGCGCAATGCATCTGTGATTGCTGCGATCGCTGGTATTGTTTTTATGCTAGTTGTAGCCTATTTATTTCCCAGTAATCACCTGTTGTGGCTAGCGCTATCTTGTTTTATGGCAGCCAGAGTTGTGACATTAGCAATTCAATTACCAGCAAGCTATGAAGCTTAGAGAGTTATGACTGTTGAGTTATGAGTTATGAGTTATAAAACTTTCTTCAATTCAAAACTCAAAACTCAAAACGTGCTAAGGCACCGCTACGCTAACAAAACTCTATTACCCACACTCCTACACTCCCACTCTCATCACTTGCGCCTCACCCACAACGCTAGTACACCTAAAAATAATAACCCCATCACGCCAGCAAGTGGATTACGCTCAACGCCAGTAATCCAATCAGGGACTTGACCAGAATATTGAGTCAATTGCCCGACATTAATGATGTAGTATCCCCAAATTAAACCTGCGTGTAAACCAATCGGTAAGCCGAGGCGATTTTTTCGCATTCGCGCCCAGACTAATGTCAGCCCCAACACAACTAAAGCTGGAAATTGCGGCAATGTCCGTAAGATATCTGGCAATGGTTTAATAAAATGCAACAGTGCAAATAAAGTCGCATTAATCCACGATGCACGTTGAAAACGGTAATCGCGCAGCAACTCGTCGAGTAACCAACCGCGAAATAGTAACTCTTCAGCGAAGCCAACAGCGATCGCAACGATCGAGCCTTCTAAAACTATTCGTGGTAAAAAGCCCGTACTCGGAAGCCAAACTAACCAACCTAACCAACCTTCGACTAAAAATAAGCTAAAAACTAACACTACACCAATAATCAATCCGCGCAGCAAATCTAACCAATTGTGCTGCGTTCTCACTAAACCATAGTGTTGTAGTATCTGAGGCTGATGGTAAACGCGCTTTCCCCACCATTGCAGAAGAAATATAAATTCTCCATACAATAGCAGCATTGTCAGAATGCTAATTGTATTGGGATCAAGTCTCGTTAAATAAATTGGTACTGCAAACGGCAACCATATCAACAACAATACCAAGACAAAAACCCCAATTCTAACCGGAACTGGGTATCGTGCAATACTACTAATCTTATGCAGCAACGAGTTTTAATTATTCCTCTGGTTCAATTGTGCTAGTTAGACCGTGATTTTTTAAGGTTTCACAGTAAAACTCAGCATGCTCTTGGGCACAAGCAATCACAAGTGCCATACCATTAGTGTGCGCTTCCATCATGATACTCACAGCTTGCGGCTGAGTAATACTCGGTACCGTCTGCATTAACACTTGCACTACGTACTCCATACTGTTGTAGTCATCATTATGAAGTAGCACGCGATATCGAGGTGCGAGCTTTCTAATTGTTGAAGGCTTCTCAAGGGTTTCGACAGACACTGCTATCCACTTTTTTAATTCACTACAACACTCTGTTAAACCTTTACTTAACAGATATTCATTTATTTTATATCATCTCAACTTATCTGCAAGCGACTGTGCTTAGGAGTTCATGATGTCTTGGGGAAGTGCGATCGCTCTTCCTTAACTAAAATAGTAATCATGCTGGTAAGCAGTACAGGAGTGCCCCTATTTTAAGTTTGATCGCCGACACAAGCCAATCGGATAAGTCTTGTTAGCTTTGTAAAATTAAACTAAGCACCAAGATTACGCCAACTGCTGTGGAGCCAGTATCAATGGATTTTCCCTATGACTTTCAACCGCGACAAATTGTTTATTTAGAAAATAATAATCAACGCTTGTACGCAGAAGTTATTCAAGTCGTAGACTCACGTCAGATGTGCTGGGTACGTCCTTTAGCGTTGGTGACATTTCACTCAGAACCGTCAGTCACATTTGACCAGTTACCATCAGTTACTGACTTACGCTCAACAGCAGATTTGTTTTGGCATAGTGCCTTGTTTCGTCCAGCTTTGGACACTGAGGTGATTCCCTTCTTAGTTGGACAAATGGCTACAGACCCTTCATCTGAAACTAACCCGATTGATGTGGCACAACTTAATCAGTTTATCCGTGGCGTTTGGCAGGCTTATCAAGCTGCACAGTAGACAGAGTTCTGAAAGTTAGCATGAGCAAGTACAACGCACCATTTTTTCTTGACTTTGTTGTACTCAGTGATTTCAAAAACTAGGTACTAACTTAATTCTCCCAGCATCCATCTCAGCCATTAATAACTCTAGTGCTTCATAATCAATATCAGATATATGTCCTTGTGCGGTTAATTCTGAATTAATCGCATTTTCAATATCAGGTGTTAATCGCTTTATATATAATGCTTTTTCTACTAATTGGCGGATGCCATATTTACTTTTCATACTAAGAGTTAGTATTTTACTTGTAATATATTGTCCGATACCTATATGGTAGCAAACGTGCACTAAATCATGCTTTTGGCGTGATTCGTATCACAGAGATTCACAATGTATTTATGCCTCAAGATAGATGTTATTGCAACATAAAACAGTAAAATTTCACCTAATCTTTAAGAATTTAATATAAGCTTTTTCTTAACTTTAGCAAGTCTGTAAAGATTACATTCCGCGTATTAGATACTACCCTAGTAAATGTCAAAAGTCATCATCTTTGTAGTGGAAGCAACAATGATCTCTTTGCCTTATTCTAGCCATAAAGGTAGGAAAAGTTAAGACAGATGATCTAAGAAATAGGAACTTTAACTCGGTAAAATTAGGAAATATTATTTTCGTATAGGTGTATACTTTATATTTTTGTAAACTAATGATAGGTTTGAGCAACTCATTGAAAAATAAAGATTCAGTAATATTACCGAAGATACATTTTTCAAAACTTGTAGTATGTCTACTATCATGTTGTTAAATATCAGGTAATTGGTTAGTAGCTTCAGCAAAAAAAGTATGATGCAAACAATGATTGCCTATCCAAAAGTTACTGTACTCAGAGCTTACGGCTCTTTCAATGCTTCAAGTGCTGCTGAATTTCAACAGCAACTGAAAGCCACTATTGCTGCGGATGAGTGTACAGTATTTTTATTAGATATGGAGCATGTGGAATCCATCGATAGCGCTGGTCTGATGGTATTGGTTCAAAGCTTAAGGCTAGTGGAAGGATGGGGAAAGAGATTTAGTCTGTGTTCGTTTTCGCCCGCATTGCGTATAATTTTTGAGTTAACTCAACTTGATTCAGTGTTTGAAATTTTTGAGAACGCTGAAGCTTTTGAAGCAGCCCTTGCTCAGTCAGAAGTAGTAACACCCAGCTACTACCCAGAGCAAAGTATGTGCGCATAGTCAAGTTTGAAACAAATGAATAGCAAATTTGACAAGCAACTGTTGATGCTAGTAGTGCTAAGGTTGAAATGGATTACAGATATTAGCTGATATTAATATTTAAGTACGGTGACAGTTGCTGTAGAAAAGTTAATTACGTCTGAAGTCTCGCGACCCGCTCGTTACTTAGGAAATGAGTTAGGAGCAATCCACAAGCCGTGGGACACAGCAAAAGTGCGCTGGGTACTGACATACCCAGAAGTCTATGAGGTGGGTGCATCTAACTTAGGGCATATCATTTTATACAATATATTGAATGCTCAGCCGCGACAATTGTGCGATCGCGCCTACTTACCTGCGCCAGATTTAGCAACGAAGTTACGCACAACCCAGACGCCATTATTTGCAGTAGAGTCCAAACGCTCTTTACAAGAATTTGATGTACTTGGCTTTAGTTTAAGCTATGAACTGGGAGCGACTAACATTTTAGAAATGTTGGATTTAGCAGGGATTCCACTAACATGGCAAGAGAGGCAAGCGTCACTATCTACCTATCCGTTGATTTTTGCGGGAGGGCAGACAGCAACATCAAATCCTGAACCTTATGCAGACTTTTTAGACTTTTTTGCTCTGGGAGATGGAGAAGAATTACTTCCAGAAATTGGTTTAGTTATTGAAGAAGGTAAGACTCGTGGGTTGAGTCGTCAAGAATTATTACTTGATTTGGCTCAAATTCCAGGGGTTTATGTACCGCAATTTTATGATATGTCGGCTGACGGTTCGGTGCATCCAAATTCTGTAGATGTACCATCACGAATTTTGCGGCGAGTTGCTGTACCGATGCCTGCATACTCGATTGGGTTAGTTCCTTACGTAGAAACTGTACACGATCGCCTAACAATTGAAATTCGGCGTGGCTGTACGCGCGGTTGCCGTTTTTGTCAACCAGGAATGTTGACACGCCCAGCACGAGATGTTGAACCTGAACAGGTAGTTACTGCGATTGAACAAGGAATGCGGGCTACAGGATACAACGAGTTTTCGCTGTTATCTTTATCATGTTCTGATTATCTATCGCTCAGTGCAGTAGGCGTAGAAATTAAAAATCGTTTGCAAGCAGAAAATATTTCCTTATCTTTACCCAGCCAACGTGTCGATCGGTTTGATAAGAACATTGCCAATATCTTGGGTGGTGCGCGACAGTCAGGATTAACGTTTGCACCCGAAGCAGGGACACAGCGGATGCGGGATATTGTCAATAAAGGATTGACAAACGAAGAACTCTTACGGGGTGTGCAAACAGCTTGGGAACAAGGCTGGGACAAAATCAAGCTGTATTTTATGATTGGCTTGCCAGGGGAAACCGATGTTGATGTTTTAGGAATTGTTGAAACAGTCGCTTGGTTACAGCGCGAGTGCCGTGCTAAAGGTAGAAGACCACTGGCATTTAACTTAACAATTTCTAACTTTACACCCAAGCCACATACACCATTTCAATGGCATTCTGTTTCTACTTCAGAATTTGCACGTAAGCAGGAACTACTAAGACAGGCATTTCGCCGGATGAGGGGAGTTAAAGTGAACTTCACCGATATCCGCATTTCTGCAATGGAAGATTTTGTGGGCAGAGGCGATCGCCGCATAAGTCATGTGATTCGCCGCGCGTGGGAATTAGGCGCAGGAATGGATTCTTGGTACGACAGTGCGGAAAGAGCCTTTGATGCTTGGGGTAAAGCGATCGCCCAAGCCGGATTAAGTTGGAAATACCGTCAAATAGAAAACGGAGAATGGAACTTAATTCCAGAACAAGAAACAACTAGCAACCAGCAACTAACCACTAGCCACTTACTTGATGCACCACTACCTTGGGATCATATTGATACAGGCATTAGTAAACAATGGTTGCAAGAAGATCTGCAAAAGGCTTTAGCTGCGGCTACAGTTCCCGATTGTTCATTTGAGGGTTGTTCGCACTGCGGAGTATGTAGCACCAACTTTGGTCATAATGTGGTCATTGAACCACCACCAATTCCTGAGTTTCAAGGAAATTTTGTCCCCAAAACAACTAAAGTACAACGCTTACGCGGATATTTCGGTAAGCTCGGAGATATGGCTTTAGTGGGTCATCTTGATTTGGTACGATTGTTTGATCGAGCAATTCGCCGCGCCGCACTACCAATTTCTTTTACAGGTGGTTTTCATCCTAGCCCTAGAATGAGCATTGCTCAAGCGTTACCCTTAGGCGCAACAAGTAGTGGTGAGATTATTGATTTTGAATTGACTCAAGCAGTGCCTGCAGAAGAGTTTCAATATCGCTTAAGTCAAGAATTGCCAAGCGATCTGCCCATTTACAGCGTAGTAGCTGTAGACTTGAAAGCACCTGCAGCAACTCAAGTTTTGAACAAGGCAGAGTATTTAATTAGTATTGCTGTGGCAGAGGAAACTGCGATCGCACAATGGCAAGAATGGTTAACAGCGATCGCTAACTCGGAAACAATGTGGTTTGAACACATCAGTAAATCTGGTAAACGCCAACAAGTGAATTTACGCGATCGCTTGTTTGAGTTGTCAGTCAGTAAAATACAAGAAGCAAACGCTGTCACTTTACGATATGTTGGTAGTTGTCGTAATGATGGTACGCAACTTAGACCAGAACAGGTAATCTTTATGTTGGAGCAAGTAGCACCACAACGGGAATTTCAACTACTTCATATCCATCGTAATCAGTTAGTTTTAGAGTACGACTTAAGTAAGTAATCTCAGCTACTAAGCGCTCATAGCTAATTGCTTTTTCTCAACCTTGAGTTAAAATTGAACCAATAGAAGTTTTGCTAGCGCCGCACATTGAGTGACCTGACCACTCTCCTGTTATCAGGGCTGAAGCAAAGATGAGTGAAGAATTTGACGATTCTTTTGCATAAAAGCTAAGGCGGATTGAGTGTTTTCTCTGTTTGTCCCTATAAGTGGTAGAGTAAACAATTCTAGGCGCAGTCATCGATTCATTATGAGTTGTTGCAGACTGTTACCCTAAATCTTAGTTAGGGAAAATGCATGAAGCTCAACCAAAGATGGCTACTCAGGTGAAACGCTAGATATGCACCTATTCGGCAAGAATTTACCGAATCGAGGTTAGATCAATAACTTCTTGTCCAGCGTAATCAAAACGACTCTTATGTACCAGTAGAGAAGTGAATAACTGGTGTTAAAGCTAAAAATCTTCAAAATCAGGAATTATGCATTGAGCAACAAAGGTGACGAGATGATCGCAGTTAAGCATAATCAGCATAACTATCAGGGAAATAAGTCTTTTCCCTGCAACCTTGTCAAAACCTAATTTCGTTTCCTTAGGTCACTAGAACTTTATTTATGCCAATACTAAGGGCAATTTTTGAGGGAATTGAATGCCAAAACAAATCATTATAGCAGAGCAACATCATATCGCTGCAGTATTTTCAGAAGACCAAATTCAAGAACTTGTCGTTGCTACAGGTCGGCACCAAATTGGTGATATCTACTTAGGTGTTGTTGAAAATGTTTTACCTGGTATCGATGCAGCATTTGTCAATATAGGTGATACAGAACGTAATGGTTTTATTCATGTCACCGACCTTGGTCCCCTAAAACTGAAGCGTACTGCAGGAGCCATTACTGAACTTTTAGCACCACAGCAAAAAGTCTTGGTGCAAGTGATGAAGGAGCCAACGGGAAACAAAGGACCCAGGTTAACAGGAAATATCACTTTACCAGGTCGCTATGTCGTACTAATGCCGTTTGGGCGAGGCGTCAACTTGTCAAGACGCATCAAAAATGAGAATGAGCGGAATCGCTTACGCGCTTTAGCAATCCTGATTAAACCAGCAGGTATGGGCTTACTCGTTCGTACTGAAGCGGAAGGAAAGCCCGAAGAAGCAATCATGGAAGATCTAGAGTTGCTGCAAAGACAGTGGGAGGCAATTCTGCAAGAAGCACAATCGACACGCGCACCTTCTCTGCTGAACCGAGATGATGATTTTATCCAACGCGTACTGCGGGATATGTACGGTGCAGATGTGAACCGAATTGTTGTCGATTCTAATACAGGGCTAAAGCGCGTCAAACAATACTTAATCAACTGGAGTGGAGGTCAAGCGCCCCAGGGTTTGTTAATCGATCACCACCGCGATCGCATTGCGATTTTAGAGTACTTCCGCATTAATGCGGCAATTCGCGAAGCCCTCAAACCAAGAGTCGATCTTCCTTCTGGTGGCTACGTCATTATTGAGCCGACCGAAGCATTAACCGTGGTGGATGTCAACTCTGGCTCATTCACGCGATCGGCAACTGCTCGCGAAACTGTGTTGTGGACAAACTGCGAAGCTGCAACCGAAATTGCGCGACAACTGCGCTTACGCAATCTGGCTGGCGTGATCATTGTTGATTTCATTGATATGGAATCTCGTAAAGATCAACTGCAAGTCTTGGAACACTTTAATAAAGCTCTCAAAGCCGATAAAGCACGACCGCAAATTGCCCAATTGTCTGAGTTGGGATTAGTTGAATTAACCCGTAAGCGCCAAGGACAAAACATTTATGAACTATTTGGTCGTCCATGTCCTACCTGTGGTGGATTAGGACATTTAGTTCATTTGCCAGGGGAACCAGATCGCGATGCAGTCGCAGCACCCAGAAATGGAGCAGAACGAGCCGTGGGTGAAACACTGCGACTAGCAGAATCGCGAGACTATACTGAACCAACTGCAGATTATAATTTAGAACCTGGTGACAATGAGTTTGCTAATCTCAATATTCTGAATCATCCTAGCTATCAAGAACTCGGAGAGAGTAACAAAAATCGCCGGACTCGTCGCCGCCTGATTGGTAGAGGCGAAGGTTCTGTGAAGGATGAACCTCGGATGCCATCTACACCAATGAATTTGGTAAACGAACGCGATCAAGACCTTGAACAAGAGTCTGAATCATCAACATCCGAGATATCACTACCAGTCACTGGTAAAAATAACTGGATTGAGCGCACTGAGCGCAGTAGACCAGCTAAACCAGAACCGGTGAAGCCTACTGTTGCTGAACCTCCGGAAATAGTTTCTGTGGAGATGACACCAGAAGAACAAGAAATCTATGCCATGATGGGTGTTTCGCCATTGGTACATGTGAATCGAACAGTCAAAAATTCACGCTCTTTGATCATCAATGTCGTGTTACCTGGGCAAGCTGCATCTGAATCTGCTGAGGACGATTTTGTGACACCATCACAACCACAGCCAGTTACGATCAGCCCCCAAGCGCCTGTAGAATTCTCAGATACAGATAATACAGAGGAATCCTCTGTTGCGACTGTAACTGATGAAAGTGAGAGTGAAAGTGATACTGGTGGAACTGTTGTTACGCGCAGACGTCGCCGTCGCTCTTCAGCAGTAGAGAATCGAGGTGAAGAATAGGAATGTAAAATGCTACGTTCCTATCAAAGTAAAGAGCAAGGTTGAGTATGAAAAATGACTATATTAACTTAGACCTTGACTCAGCACTTAGCAACCAACATTCAGTTTTGCTAGCTGGAGTAGACGAAGCTGGACGCGGAGCCTTATTTGGTCCTGTGGTAGCAGCGGCAGTCATTTTACCTCCGGCTGCTTTACCTGAGTTGGTAGCGTGTCAGGTACGTGATAGTAAACAACTATCGAGTTATCGGCGCCAGCAGTTGGCAGAAAAAATTTGTCTGTTGGCTGTGGATTGGAGAGTAGGCTTTGCTTCTACAGCGGAGATTGACAGCATCAATATTTTACAAGCATCACTGTTGGCAATGAAGCGCGCTGTGACTAAACTCAAGGTAACGCCAGAGTTATGTTTAGTGGATGGCAACCAGCCCATCAAAAATTTAGCACTACCTCAACAAACACTTGTCAAGGGAGACGAGCGATCGCTTGTCATTGCTGCTGCTAGCATTGTCGCGAAAGTATGGCGTGACGATCTTATTCTACGCCTTGCTGCTAAGTATCCGCTGTACGACTTGGTATCAAATAAAGGTTATGGTACTGCACGTCATCTACAAGCACTACAGCACTATGGTCCCTCACGACTACATCGATTGTCGTTTCGCCCCTGTCAAGTTAGGGCAATGGAAATTGGGGTTGGGGAATAATTAAATCAGCTTCAGTATCTTCAGTGTCACTTGCCCAAGCATAGTAATCTGCTAGCAGTTGATGCTGGAGTCTTTGTTTGATCGTCAATAAAACACTTTTGAGTAAACCATTACCCGCAGCTTCTAAGATTGGCTTGGGTGTCAGCCAAAAGGGAGGTGGTAATTCTACTTGTACTTCTAATTCTGCCTTTCCTTGGAGACCCGCCTTACTTCCGACCTGAGATGGAGACAAGTATCCTTTCAGATTGAGGGCAAAACGTTGATTGATATAATCAACTCCCCGAATTTCACAGCCTTGCGATCGCAGATAAATTGTACCGTTGTGCTCAGCCCACACTTTAATATCTACTGTTGGTTGAATACTCAGTGTCATAAAGGTTAGCGGACGCATGGTCAGACGGAAGCACTCGTTACTCAAATGCTCAACTCGACTCGGATCGACCAAAGCATTAACAAGACGTTGTGGCTGTCGCAAATAATGTTGAATAGGAATCGGTTGCTCTGGAACAACAATTTCGACTGCTTGGGAAGCACTAAACCGAGTAGACATGAGCGGCTGAAAGTAGCTTTTACATAATTTTACATTCTTTTAAGCGAGATGTTTATACTCCTCAAGAAACAAGTCCTAATGAGTAAGTATATTGGCAAAAGTAAACGTAACATCAAAGCGGTAATTGGTAATTGGTCATTGGCAGAGCTAACTTTCTTCTATCGCTAAGTGCTAATTAGAAGTTTTTGCGTTTCCGATTACCCATTACCAGTTACCAGTTACCACCAATATGAGTCATTTTTTACGTAAGCGATCAGTTTGTAAAGATTTTCCCGCGTAAGATCAAAAGTAAGATGTTGGGGCTTTAGGTATGCAACGCATTGTTTTGATTGCGGGGTTTGAATCTTTCAATGCTGACTTGTACCGCAAAGCAGCACTACTAGCAGAAGAACGCTGTCCGGAGTTGGAAATAGAGGTATTTAGCGATCGCGATATCAGTACTAAACCTGAAACAGTCGCCGCCGCGCTAGCAGATGCTCAAGTATTTTTTGGCAGTCTACTATTTGATTACGACCAAGTTTTGTGGCTGCGCGATCGCGTTCAACATATTGCGATTCGCCTCGTTTTTGAGTCAGCACTAGAGTTGATGAGTTTAACTCGCCTGGGTGCATTTGCGATCGGTGACAAGCCTAAAGGAATGCCCAAACCAGTCAAGTTTATTTTAGATAAATTCAGTCAAGGACGCGAAGAAGATCGCCTGGCTGGATATATTAGCTTTTTAAAAATTGGACCAAAACTGCTCAAATTCGTTCCAGGGCAAAAAGTCCAAGATCTACGCAACTGGCTCATTATATACGGTTACTGGAATGCAGGCGGCATAGAAAACGTAGCTGCTTTATTTTGGACACTCGCAGAAAAATATTTAAATCTCAAAGTCGGTGAAATTCCCCCACCTGTCGAAACTCCTAACATAGGATTGCTACATCCTGAATATCAAGGCTATTTTGAATCTCCCCACGAGTATCTGAAATGGTATGTAAAGGAGGGGCGAGGAGCGAGGGATAAGGAGCGAGGGAAAGATTCTCAAATCCAAGATTCGGTTGTAGGAATTTTGTTGTATCGCAAACATGTTATTACGCGACAGCCTTATATTCCTCAGTTAATTCGTCGCTTTGAAGACGCAGGATTAATCCCATTACCAATTTTTATTAATGGTGTTGAAGGTCATGTAGCAGTACGCGATTGGATGACTACCGCATATGAAACTGCACAGCGACAGTCGGGTCATATTGAAACTCCTTCGTTATCACCCGAAGCCGTAGAAGTTGATGCAATTGTCTCTACTATTGGCTTTCCCCTTGTAGGTGGTCCCGCAGGTTCGATGGAAGCAGGGCGACAGGTAGAAGTTGCAAAACGGATTTTGAGTGCGAAAAATGTACCTTATATTGTTGCTGCACCATTACTGATTCAAGATATTCATTCCTGGACGCGCCAAGGTGTGGGGGGATTGCAAAGTGTCGTATTATATGCGTTACCCGAACTTGATGGAGCGATTGATCCAGTTCCCTTAGGGGGATTGGTGGGTGAGAAGATTTATTTAGTTCCTGAACGGGTAGAGCGGTTGATTGGGAGGGTAAAAAAATGGATCGCTCTACGCCAAAAGCCAGCAAATGAGCGAAAGATTGCAGTTATTTTGTATGGTTTTCCGCCAGGTTATGGTGCGACGGGAACTGCTGCATTATTGAATGTACCGCGATCGCTCCTGAAATTCCTCCAAGCATTAAAAGACTGTGGTTACACAGTCGGAGATTTACCGGAAGATGGCGAAGAGTTAATTTCTCAAGTCAAAGTTGCTGATGAAGATCCATCTGTTGGTACTGTTGTCAATGCGCGAACTTTAGAAACGTGGTTAGGTTATCTCAAAACATCTTGGATTGAAAAACATTGGACTTTAACAAACAGTGGCATTAAAACCTATGGCGATGAGTTTCATCTCGGTGGCGTGCAACTTGGTAACGTTTGGATTGGCGTACAGCCACCACTGGGAATTCCTGGCGACCCAATGCGGTTAATGTTTGAGCGAGACTTGACACCACATCCACAATATGCTGCGTTTTATCAATGGTTGCAGCATGAATTTCAAGCTGATGCGGTGGTTCATTTTGGCATGCATGGCACAGTAGAATGGTTGCCTGGTTCGCCGTTGGGAAATACTGGTTATTCGTGGTCAGATATTTTGTTGGGTAACTTACCACATCTATATATATATGCAGCAAATAATCCTTCCGAGTCAATTTTGGCAAAGCGGCGCGGATATGGTGTTTTAATTTCGCACAATGTCCCGCCTTACGGTCGGGCGGGGTTGTATAAAGAATTAGTAGCACTACGCGATTTAATTGCGGAATATCGCGAAGATCCTGAAAAGAATTATGCTTTGAAAGAAGCGATTTGTAAGAAAATTGTTGATACGGGAATTGATGCTGATTGTCCGTTTGAAGATGCTAAACGCTTAGGCATTACTTTTACACCAGAAAATGCACGGTTATTTAGTAATGCAGCATTTAACCATTACTTGGTGCAATTGTATGAATATCTACAAGTATTAGAAAATCGTCTATTCTCTTCGGGTTTACATATATTAGGAGAACCACCAACCGCAGAAGAACTAGCAAGCTATCTTCAAGCTTATTTTAGCGACGAATTATCCGAGGAGACGATCAGCGCGATCGCAACAGGCAATTACGGACAAGGCAATATATATAAGTACGGGCAAGGTACTGCCTTGCCCCAACCCAACACTTTACCCCAAGAAGCATTACAAATTCGCGATCTTCTAGCACAAAACACTGATGAAATCACAAACCTTTTAAAGGGACTCAATGGCGAATACATTCCGCCTGCGCCTGGTGGTGACTTATTACGCGATGGTATTGGTGTTTTACCCACAGGGCGCAATATTCATGCGTTAGATCCTTACCGAATGCCATCACCTGCGGCTTACGAACGCGGAAAAGAAATCGCCCAAAAGATTATTGCCCAACACTTACAAGAACACAAAGCATATCCTGAAACTGTCGCTGTGATGTTGTGGGGATTAGATGCAATTAAAACTCGTGGTGAATCTTTAGGTATTTTATTAGAACTTGTGGGCGCAGAACCTGTTAAAGAAGGAACAGGAAGAATTGTCCGCTATGAGTTGAAACCTTTAGCTGAAGTGGGACATCCGCGCATTGATGTCTTAGGAAATCTTTCAGGGATTTTCCGCGATAGCTTTGTGAATATTATTGAGTTACTCGACGATTTATTTTATCGCGCCGCAACTGTAGAAGAACCAGAAGACCAAAACTTTATTCGCAAGCATTATTTAGCACTGCGATCGCAAGGAGTCGCAAATCCATCGGCACGGTTATTTTCTAATCCGGCTGGTGACTTTGGTTCGATGGTGAATGAAAGAGTTGTTGATGGTAACTGGGAATCAGGTTCGGAGTTGGGTGATACTTGGCGCGATCGCAATGTGTTTAGTTATGGCAGGCAAGATAAAGGTCAAGCACGACCGGAAGTGTTAACACAATTATTGCAGACGAGCGATCGGATTGTGCAAGAAATTGACTCTGTAGAATATGGTCTTACTGACATTCAAGAATATTACGCTAACACGGGTGGATTGAAAAAGGCAGCTGAGAAGCAACGCGGGAAGAAAGTGAATGCAAGTTTTGTCGAAAGTTTCTCGAAAGATACAACACCCCGAAATTTAGATGATTTATTACGGATGGAGTATCGCACCAAATTACTCAATCCCAAATGGGCGGATGCAATGGCAAATCAAGGTTCGGGTGGTGCATTTGAGATTTCCCAACGGATGACAGCTTTAATCGGTTGGGGTGGTACTGCTGATTTTAGTGATGCTTGGGTTTATGACCAAGCTGCTGATACTTATGCCTTAGATTCAGAAATGGCGGAGAAATTACGCAAGGCAAATCCTGAAGCTTTTCGCAATATTGTGGGCAGGATGTTAGAGGCACACGGGCGAGGTTTTTGGCAAGCTGATATGGAGAAATTAGAGAAATTGCGGGAGTTATATGAATTAGCAGATGAGGAGTTAGAAGGAGTGACAGTTTAGATAATAAAGTGCGTTAATACTAGATAAATTAACGCACTTTATATACTTTAGTAATATGCTTATAGCAATATAGAAATCAGTATTTAAATGACATGATGCTATAAGTTTAAATTAGTTTGAATCGTATTTACTTATCGGTTTGCTTAGTTTCTACATTCCTCAATATCCGAATGATCTTCTAAGTAGTTAAGTAAGTTTAAAAAATCTGCTCTTGGTAAACATCTACCTCCTACAGGGTTAAAGGCTAATTCTGGTTTACCACCATCATATATGTGATATCCCCAGTAAAATAATTGCTTGCTATTGCGAATAACAACTTCGTCTGGATCAATAAATTCAAACTTCTCATCATCCTCAGAAATTTCAGCAAAATATCGCTGATATTGATCTTTCAATACTTGACTTCTTCTTGTTTCATCTGCTTGATAGTTATTAATTAAGACAAAAATATATGCATCTTGATTAACTCTACGAATTGCTTGCGCAGTCCTTTTGATTACATGACCATTTTTATTCAAGCCAAGAGGATTAAGTGTAGTGGGAATAATACAGTAAGTGAATTTCTTGATGAGTTCCTCATCGTTTTCTTCAAAGACTGGCGAACAGTCACAAACAACCATTTTTACATCATTAGGTGGTGTACTATTCTCTAACTTATTAATATCATAGACACTAATAGTATTACCTGGTCTTCGATTAGTACCAGGTAGCATTAATCCGTTGCCGAGTAAAGTTGTTAAATTCTTTTGTGGATCGAGATCGATCAATGCAACATCGTAACCAGAAAGTGCCATTGCGCCAGCAATATGTGCGCTAACTGTCGTTTTACCTACTCCGCCTTTGCAAGTGAATACACCAAGATAAGTAGGTTCTTGAGATGTAGGTGATGACGGTGCGAATTCACTACCAATAATCTTTAATCTACCATTTTGAATTTCTCCTAGTCTGACTCTATTACTCTGGGCTTGCTCAAAGTAAGCCATTGCTTGGCGCGAGTATCCACTAGCAGAGACAAATAATCCTCCTGCAAATTGTGCAGCAATTGGTAAATCTAAGAAGTCAAAAAACCTTTCTAATTGTGAAACTCTGACTGGAACTCTATAGTTTTTAACCTGAACTGCAACAAGTAAATTATTCTTAACCGCTGCAATATCATAACCCCTTGTGTTGGCTGGAGGCATTTTGACTTGCCATCCGTCTTGTTGTAAGAGTAATGCAACAACTCTTTCAAAATCACTCGCATTTTCAAAAGGTTCCATAGCCGAATGAATCCATCTCTCCTAACACGTCTATTTCTAGAGTTCCCCAGAATTTTTGCTGAGTAACATATTAGAGATGAGGAGTGATGGTTAGGTGAAAATATTTATATCAAAAAAGTAGTATATATAGGGCTACAAAAACTGTTCTAAATCTCGTAACACAACTCCCACAGCATAGAAACCGATTGCGGAAGTCCTAACTGAAAAAGCGTGTCTAAATGTTCTTCCCGTGTTTTTGGTGTTTTTTTTAGATTTCTTCTTTGCCTTTCTACGACTTCGCATACCACGCGCGGATTCAGATCAAGCAAATGTCGAATAAACTCATCTGGGTGCTGAGCTTCAACACCGTAGGGTTCGAGGCTATCAGATGGGAAATCCTTAAGGTTGAAAGTAATAATAACATCAGCATTGCAACGAATTGCTGCTGCCAGAACATGGCAATCTCCTGAATCAGGAAGTTGTAAAGAAGGAATTATACTTTCGTAACCTGTTACAAGGGAGTCTCGAACGTTTGAATTCATGAGAGTTTTAGTTCTGGTAAGCTGTTCGAGTGTTAAATCAGGTCGTTCCTTTAAAACATTCCTGATCCATTCGCCGTGAATCTCATCTGTCCAACGCGCCTTAAATAAATCAGTCAGTGCTAACCACATTAACAGATCGCGTAGTGGCGCTGGATACAACACACAAGCGTCGTATACTGCTGTAAAATTTGCCACAGCCCGCTAGTATCCCATGTTAAGTTCTTCTGCTTGATTAGTAAGCTCCTCTAGAATTTGCATTCTTGCTGCATCAATCTTGTTTTTGTAGTCGATTAAATCTTGGTAACGCACGCGGCGACGAGTTCCTACTTTACGGTAAGGAATTTCTCTAGACTCTAGCAATCCTACTAAATAAGGACGAGAGACATTGAGGATATCAGCTGCTTCTTGGGTAGTAAGTTCTGCATGGATCGGAATGAGGGTTACGGCGTTACCGTTAGCCATCTGTACCAAGATATCAACAAAAAGACGAAATGCTTCTGCTGGTACAACAACAGTCTCATCAGTGTTGTTTCCCACAATTTTAATAGTATGAGGTGCTTCGTTGTTGTGCACATACGACGATAGAATCCTGCTACTAGCTTGAGCTAGAGAAGCTTCTTCTGCTGTTGGTGTATTAGTTTCAGATCGATACGCAGTGAGTGTCATAGAATAAACTCTTGAACTCCTTTGTCACTTTACTTCTGTAAAAGAAGTCGGGATGCATTTGTGTAAGTGTTATTTTAACAACACTGCGAAATGAATGCAATAGACGAAATGAACGAAAAAAACTGGTTTGCAACTAGATATTGCTGCACTCAGTCAAACCTCTGTGATGCGTGCGTGTGAGTAGAGATTGCAGTAAAAGTACTCTATAAAACGACTTCTTTAAATAATTTGCCGTCTTCCATGTAAATTGTGCGATCGGCGACATCTAAAATGCGGTTGTCGTGTGTCACCATCAGAATCGCGCAGCCTTGTTCTTTGGCTAGTTGCTGCATTAAATCAACGACATCTCTTCCTGATTTACTATCTAAAGCAGCGGTGGGTTCGTCGGCTAAAACTAATTTGGGTTGACTGACTAAAGCCCGCGCGATCGCAACACGTTGTTTTTGTCCTCCTGATAAGTCAGAAGGGTAGTAATTTATCCGATTTCCTAACTTCACAGCATGAAGCATCGCTTCGGCTTTTGCTTTTGCGATGCGATCAGGTTCGTTATGCAATTCCAACGCCATTTGGACGTTTTGTCTTGCTGTTAAAAACTCTAATAAGTTATGCGATTGAAAAATAAAGCCAATATGACGCCGCACTTGGACTAACTTTTCATCACTAGCGCCATAAAGTTCCCATCCTAAAACTTTTAAGCTTCCTTCTTGAACAGAACGTAAACCACCAATTAAGGTTAGTAATGTACTTTTACCTGAGCCGGATGGTCCCGTCATAATAATAACTTCTCCGGCTTTTATTTCTAAGTTTATGTCTGATAATACTTGGCTACGTAATGATTTTCCACCAAAATAATGATTGAGGTTTTTGATATGAACAATTGTTTTTTCATTCATGTGAATTGATGTATTTTTTAAAATAAATTTAAATTAATACAAGCAATTAAATAAGATTAATTTGTTTGGAGATACTTTAAAAGATATCCGCAGGATCGGCTGAGCGAAGTTTGCCAATTGAAAAGAAACCCGATGTAAAACACATGAGCGTAGCCGAAATTAAGACTGCAAATAATTTATTAGGACTCATAATTACTGGTAACTGAGTTGCATTGCTAGCAACATCGTATAATCCATAGGAAATAATGAGTCCTGGGATATAGCCTAAAACTGCTAATAACAAGGCTTGTTGAAATACAACATCAAGTAGATATTTGTTTTTAAACCCCATTGCTTTTAAGGTTGCATATTCCATCAAGTGATTAGAAATGTTGCTGTACAAAATTTGATAAACAACAACAACTCCAACAACAAAGCCCATAAACACCATTAAGCTAAAAACAAAACCAATGGGAGTTCTAACTGACCAATAATCTTTTTCAAAAGCCAAGTAGTCTTGACGAGTAAAAACTTTGACATCGTTGGGTAAAATCTTGGTTAATGCTGCTTGCATTTTTTTAACATTAGTACCTGGTTGAAGCGTGACTAAACCTATATCAATTTTTTCTGGAGTACGGTCCTGGAATATTCTGAGGATTGTTGCGTAGTTAACGATTAAGTTTCCATCAACTCCAAAGGAAGGACCTAATGTAAATAGTCCGCCAACATTGACTTGATAACCAACTGTTCCGTTATAAGGAAATATTTCAACTGAGACGGGTTCGTTGTGATGAAAATTCTCCACAACTGGACCAAATTCAGGTCTGGAAGCTTGGTCAAATAAAACTCTATTAGGGAACTTGAGAACGTCAAGATTTTGCGTAACTTCTGGAATGTCAAAAGCTGGAAATGCTGGGTCGATACCTAAAACATAAATAGGATTTTTTTCTCCGTTTTGAGGATTCTTAAATTTAGAAAATTGGACATATAGTGGGCTAACTGATTCTACTCCTTCAAAACCGAGGACTTGATACAAACGCGATCGCGGAAAGCTTTGCTGTGATGTCAAAGATTTATATTGCGAACTAATGATAAATAAATCACCTTTGAGTTTTTGATGAACTTGTGTTGCACTCTCGTATAGCGCATCTTGAAAACCTAGTTGCATAAACATCAAGATGACTACAAAAGCAATACCTGCCAAAGCTACAATGAAACGTATTTTTTGCCTTGCTAGTTGCAGCCATGCTAAAGGAATTTTGAGTAGCATGATAATTCTTATAAGTTAGGAGCCAGAGAGGTTGGAAGACTGGGAATTATAAACGATGAATGAGTGTTAAGTTAAGAAATTCTCATAACGTGCTAAGGCACCGCTACGCTAACAAAATTTAAAACTTTTCTAACCCAATTACCCATTACCTATTACCAGCCTTTATGTTACGTTTATTTTCACCCATTTACTTATTAAATATTGATTGCTACTTGCACTTGTAAGTTTGTTAAACCGGCGACTCTTTGATTATCTTTTGGGTTATCAATACGAATTCTGACTTCAACAACTCTGTTATCTGTGTTAGCTGTCGGGTTAGTACTTAAGACTTCTTGCGAATTGACTTGTAGCCCAATTTGTGTTACTTCGCCGCTGAGATCTTCAGACAAAGCACTGCTAGTAATTGTTGCTTTTTGCCCTAGACTAACTTTGTTAATATCAGTTTCATAAATTTCTGCTATGGCGTACATTTGGTTTGTTTGACCTAGTTCAGCAATTCCTCGATTACTAACAAGTTCTCCAGGACGGGTGTGGACTTTCAGTACTTGGGTGTCTTTGGGCGCGCGGACATAAGATAAATTTAAATCAGCTTGAGCTTGCTTCACAGCGGCGATCGCACCATCGACTTCTGATTGGGCGACTTGAACATCTACAGGACGAACTTCAGCAGTTGCTGCTAAAGTTGCTTTGGCTTGGCTAATTTGTTCGCGGTAACTTGATGTTGTCCGATTTAAAGTAGCGCGTGCTTCATTGAGTTGCTGTTGTACTGTAGCAACTGGTAAGCGTTTACTATCAAATAAAGAAGCCGAAATAGCGCCTTCTTGATATAAGTTTTGATAGCGTTGATATTCAGCTTGTGCGTTATTAAATTCAGCTTGTAAACGGGCGATCGTTGCTTGTTGTGCTGGAATTTCACCTTGTAATTCAGCTTGTAAACGAGCGATCGTTGCTTGTTGTGCTTCAATTTGTCCAGTTTGGGCGCCAGCTTGAACTCTAGCTAACTGTGCTTTGGCAATTTTGACTTGCTGATTTGCTGCATTTAAAGCGGCTAGTCTCGGTTCATAAGTATCAAGTACTGCAATAATTTGTCCTTGTGCAACGCGATCGCCTTCTTGAACTAAAACTTGTGAAACTCGCGCACCTTGTGCTGAAGTGGGCGGCGATAATCGAATGACTTCTCCTTGTGGTTCTAAACGCCCCAAACCTGTAACAGCTTTTCTGACAGGAGTAGGATTTTCACTTGTCGTTGGCACTACACTTCTAGAGTTAGACCGAAATGTAACTATGTTATAAACTGAAAAAGCTCCGTTGAGCAGGCTCAATAATATTACAGCACCGATCAACCATTGCTCTTTGTCTTGCTCACGTTTCTTCTGAACCATAACTTTATTTTCCTGATACGGTAGTTCAGATCACAGCGTAAATATCGCCATATACCTAATTAATAAAACTCGTTTTGATTTGGATACAGAAAACTCAATCAATGTTAATGCCTAGAACCTAACAATAGCTTTGCAGGTTGCACTCAGAACATTTGTTAATTTTATTACCATTGTTTCTTGATTAAACTAGGATTGCGGACAAGATTGCCGAAGTAGCGACTATCATGAGAAATTAGCAAAGAAGTAGAGTACTTTTATTGCTGTCACCTTTTTTTTGCAAATACAGGTATTCTTGAATACAAGAAAAGTTTATTGCCCCAGAGAATCTAGCATTGGGAGATATCGTGCTTGACTCTACTTACTATTCTGTAAAATAAAATTGCTTAAGAGCCGGAATTGAGTAATATTGCCGCGTAAAGGAATTATAACTAATTTTCTATATTTGTAAATGAGTCTAGGCGATCAATTTTCTAGAGCTTGCATAAAACAATTCAAAGAATACGCGTGTGAGAAGATAAAGGTAAAGCTATCTTGGGCAATAAGCTTGCAGCTTTCGATTGAATCAACTTTTGGCAGTCTTAGAGGCAGTTAAACGACCTACTCTCCAAAAGCTAACTTAACGTCTGCTGTCTTGCATTTATGTACGGATTCTATTTAAAAGCATCATAACTATAAACATGAAAATTAAGGGTTCGTGCTTAATCTGATATTTATAAAGCATTAAAAATATTTATATATTTTAATTGTAATATAGTTAGCTACTTTAAATGGCTAGCACAACAAAGAAGTATAAACTATATTGAGACTGTACTAGGCTTGCTGTAGTGATTGATACTCAAGAATTACCTTTTTTTTGATATACAAAAGTAATGTAAATATAGCTGTTCGTGGGGCTTTACGGAACTAGGCTGATTCGTATATATTAGAGCTTAATTCGTACAGAGTGGTCAAAATTGATGCAAATCGCTCTGAGCAAGGGTGCTGTTGATAGATAGCTTGAACAAAGACTGAAATGCTTGTTGAAGTTTAGTTACTCAACATAATGATATTTGAGGATGTAGCTCAAGCCATTAATTATTGTGATAACTGGATAAATTATTTTGGGGATAAAGAACACAAATGCCTATTGTCGCCATCGCTCAAATCAAAGTTGGTATCAATAGACGTCCGATTAAGCAACAAAAAGTTTTAGAGCTGATAGAATCAATTCAAGCAAATGGATTATTAAACCCGATTACTGTCGATCAAAATCTAACTTTAATTGCTGGGCTGCATCGGCTGACAGCCTGCAAAATGTTAGGGTTGGAGAAGATTGAGTGTAATATTATCAATTGTGCAGATTCGGCGCACGCACGTTTGGCAGAAATTGATGAGAACCTGATTCGTAGCGAGTTGGATGCATTAGAGCGTGCAGAGTTATGGTTAGAACGCGATCGCATTTTGGATAGCTTGCGATTAAGGGCAAAACCAGGCGATAATCAATATACCTACAAAGGCAGTAAGGGCAGTGAAACGATTTCACCACCTCCGAAAACAACTTTCGAGTTAGCTCAAGCAGTAGGATACACCGAGCGAACATTTCAACAAGGGAAGCAAATTGCCAAAAGCATTTTGCCCGAAGTCAAAGAAGCCATTAAAGGAACTGCGATCGCTAAAAGCACAACTGCACTCCTTAAAGTAGCCCGTGCAGGAAGTAAAGAACGCGAAGAAGCAGAAAAGGCAGAAAAAGCAATCAAAGAAGCTCAACTTCAGCAAGAAGAACTGCAACACCAAGCTCGATTAGCAGAGGAAGCAAGAACCAAACAGCGAGAGTTGCAACTACTTACACTGCGCAATGTAGCGGCGCAGAAAGAGGCGAAGTTGAAAAAGAAATCGCGCAAATTGTCACCACTAACAAGAGAAATAACCGCTCAAGACGTTTTGAACACTCAACCTGGCGATCAGTGGCTGTTAGCACGACACTTAGTTTATTGCGGCGATACCGCAAGCGATGAGTTTATTCGTTGTTTACCATCTCATGCTGCCCTGGCGATCGCCACTCCTTCAACCATTTGGCAACACGATTACTTAGTTGATGAAGCGCGGATTGTTGCGGTACTACGTAGCGCTGGACACATTCATCAATTTTGTACCCAGCAACGGATGCCTTTTCAATATGAATTATTGATTGGTGGCATCTATGTTGCTCTTTTTTCTTACTCTGCGCTGAGTGAACCCCAACAGCCGATTGCAATTGAAGGTGTGGAAGGAATTGTCGCTTTTCTGATTAGTTTGTACTCCAACGCAGGAAACTTCGTAATTGCGCCATTTATTGGACACGGTGAAGCTTTGATCTGTTGTGAAAGAATGGGACGAATTTGTTTTACTGGCGATCTTGAGTCGCAGCGCGTGAGTCAGGCGATCGCACGTTGGCAACAGTGGACGGGAAAGCAGGTAAATAGAGGAAACTAAAATTTAAGTAGTTCGGAAAAACTGGTTAACTTCATCAAAACTTTACAAAAAACCCAAGAAAAGGGGGTCTTTTATGAAGATAATGTAAAGTTGGTGTCCGTCTTCAAGGCGATCGTGCTACTTTGAGTACCAATCTATCGACCAGCATAATTAACATAACTTGCCGTCACCTTTTGCTAACTAAATCTATAGCAGGATAGAGAGAAACTGATTTCAACTGTAGTAAGTTTTGATACATGGTTAGATAAGTTAATCAAATCTCTGTCATGCTTAATACAGAAATTAGCAAATCAGCCTAATAAGATGCTGGCTAAAGCTTAGACAATTACATAACAATTGGAGAAGTTGAATGCGATCGCAGTATTCACCGATGTATTCCCTGATAGACATTAAGTAGGCATACTAATGGTCGATGTAAACTCTGACCTCTGCCATAGATAAACACTGAACAAATACAAATAAATACTGAACAAATACAGCTGACAGCTCAGCAATTTTCAGATAGTTTGGGAGCCAATTAATCTTTTTTCAAAGTTAAACTATAAACCACAGCAGATGATTTAAAAAATTGCCCTGAATTTATCCCAAACGTTTACTAGAATACAGTATTTACTTTCCTTGAGACTTATGATGAGTTGCATAGAGATGCCAGTTGTTGCGTTTGCTGCAAACCTACTATTTTTGAAAGGGTTATTTATGGCATTTATTAGAATTGAAAATATTGTCATCAATACCAATTACATTGCTGCGATTAAACTCGATAACCAAACTATTGCTGGAGAAAGTAGTGTTTCTATATTAATGGCTACTCCGAAACTCCCTTTGTTTCAGATTGAAGGTGCTTTTCCCAATCATTATCACTATGAATGGATTGATTTTGTCGGTAGGGAAGCCAAGGCACTTCAAGATTACTTCACGAGCTTCAATAATGTGATCGACCTACTACCACAGCACTGTAAAGTTAACGAGATGTAAAAGTCTTTTGACCGCTTAATCCATTTTAAGCTCAACAATTTATCTCAATCTGTGCTGCAAACAAGTTATTAAGAGCCTATGTTTGCCTGCAATATTACTGTCGCTTTAACACAGTTACAAAACGAAATTAGAAACTGTGAAACAGCATTGATGAAGCTAATACAAAAGAAAAAAAGCATGGCTGAAAAAGTATTAGAACCGGACACCATCAATACTCAACTTCAAAAAAATCCGATTGCCATCATCGGGATGGCATCCTTATTTCCGCAGTCAAGAAATACCCAGCAATACTGGCAAAAAATTATTGAAAAAGTAGATTGTATTACCGACGTGCCACCTTCGCGGTGGGATGTTGATACGTACTACGATCCAAATCCAAGGGCACCGGATAAAACCTATTGCAAACGTGGTGGATTTATTCCAGATATTGATTTTAACCCGATGGAATTTGGGCTGCCACCTAATATCTTAGAAGTCACAGACGTTTCTCAGTTGCTTGGCTTAGTGGTTGCTAAAGAAGCAATGGAAGATGCAGGCTATGATGAAAAGCGGCAGTTTAATCGCGATCGCACTGGAGTTGTTTTAGGTGTTGCCTTAGCAAGACAGTTAGCAATGCCATTAGGTGCGAGACTGCAATATCCCGTCTGGGAAAAAGCCTTAAAAAGCAGCGGGTTATCTGATGCAGATACCCAAAAAGTGATTGACAAAATTAAAAGCGCTTACGTTAATTGGGAAGAAAACGCCTTTCCAGGAATGCTGGCTAACGTTGTCAGTGGACGAATTGCCAATCGCCTTGATTTTGGTGGAACCAACTGTGTTGTCGATGCAGCTTGTGCGAGTTCCCTAGGTGCGTTGCGCATGGCAATGAGTGAGTTACTCGAACATCGCTGCGACATGATGCTGACGGGCGGTGTAGATACCGATAACTCAATTGTCGCGTATATGTGCTTTAGTAAAACTCCCGCAGTATCTCCTAGCGAAAACGTCAAACCTTTCGATGCAGAATCGGATGGCATGATGTTAGGCGAAGGTGTTGGGATGATCGTTCTCAAGCGCCTTGCTGATGCTGAACGTGACGGCGACAAAATTTATGCTGTGATTAAAGGCATTGGCACTTCCAGCGATGGCAAATATAAAAGTATCTATGCGCCACGCCCTGAAGGACAAGTCCGCGCCTTGCGCCGCGCTTATGAAGATGCTGGCTGTTCTCCTGCAAGTGTTGGCTTGATCGAAGCCCACGGTACAGGAACAATGGCAGGAGATCCGACTGAGTTTAGTGCCTTAAAAGCCTTTTTTGAGGAAACAAACATTGGTAAGCAAAAAATTGCTCTTGGTAGTGTCAAATCACAAATTGGACACACTAAAGCCGCCGCAGGTGCAGCAAGTTTAATTAAAACTGCTTTAGCACTGCATCATAAAGTTTTACCGCCGACAATCAACGTCACGAAGCCGAATCCAAAATTAAAAATTGAAGATTCACCCTTTTATCTCAATACCGAAACTCGCCCTTGGTTGCCAGGAGATACGCCGCGACGGGCTGGAGTGAGTTCTTTTGGATTTGGTGGCACAAATTATCACGTTGTTTTAGAAGAATATACCAAAGAACACAATAACTATCCTTACCGCCTCCATCAAGCGCCTCAAATTGTGTTGCTATCAGCAGCAACGCCAGAACAATTACAGCACAAGTGTGCAGATTTACTCGCAAAATTGCAAGGTGAAGCTTCAGAACAATATTTTACCCAAGTTGTTGCAGCATCACGAACACTAAAAATTCCAGTCACAGATGCGCGTCTTGGTTTTGTTGCTAATTCGGCTACGGAAGCGATCGCCTTATTGCAAATCAGTGTTGAGCAACTCAAAAATAATGTAGCTGATTGGGAACATCCCCAAGGCATTTATTACAGACGTAGCGGAATTGATTCTACAGGTAAAGTCGTCGCCTTATTTTCTGGACAAGGTTCGCAATACCTTGAGATGGGTAAGGAATTGGCACTAAATTTTCCTTGCTTGCGCCAGGTATATCACCAGATGGATAACCTGTTAAGCAAAGATGGGTTGCAACCGATTTCTGATGTTGTGTTTCCGCCGCCAGTATTTGATAACGCCCAACGCCAAAAGCAGCAGGAAGCATTGCAGCGCACAGAATACGCCCAGCCAGCAATTGGAGTCTTTAGTGCGGGATTATATAAGATATTACAGCAAGCTGGATTTAAACCTGATTTTGTTGCTGGACATAGTTTTGGTGAATTAACTGCACTGTGGGCAGCAGAAGTATTAAGCGATGAAGATTACTTGGCGCTTGTCAAAGCGAGAGGACAGGCGATGGCGACTCCCAAAGAAACCGACTTTGATGCTGGGGCGATGCTTGCTGTCAAGGGGGATGTTAGTCAAGTAACGACATTAATTAAACAGTTTCCCTTAGTTACAATCGCTAACTTCAACTCAACCAAGCAAATCGTTTTAGCAGGAACTAAGCCAGAAATTACCCAAGTACAACAGGCTTTAAATGGACAAGGCTTCTCGACAGTTGTCTTACCAGTTGCCGCAGCCTTTCATACTCCCTTAGTCAGTTACGCCCAAAAACCTTTTGCCCACGCAATTGAAGCAACGCGCTTTCAAGAACCAAAAACTTCGGTTTACTCGAATGTAACTGGCAAAGCGTATCCCAAAGAACCCCAGACAATTCAAAAAATTCTTAAAGAACACTTACTCAATTCGGTGTTGTTTAAGGATCAGATCGAGAATATCTATGCAAGTGGTGGTTATTTCTTTGTTGAATTTGGACCTAGAAATATTCTGACTAATTTAGTCAAAGATACACTTGGCGATCGCCCCCACTTAGCTGTTGCCATTAATGCACACAAACAACAAAATAGCGATCGCACTCTGCGATCGGCCGTTGTACAATTGCGTGTTGCAGGATTGTCTCTAGGAGACATCGATCCTTATCAACTAGAATCGAAAATACCCCAAGTTCAAGGAAATAAAGCACTCAATGTCCGCCTAAATAGTGCTAACTACATCTCGGAAAAAACACAAACCGCATTCGCGCAAGCTTTAGCAGAGACACACGTTGTTTCAAGTGCGATCTCCACTACAACTACACCCGCGCCAACATCAGCAACAAACGGACATCATTCCCAACCAGTAGCTGCTTCCAGTCAACCTGAACCAAAGACTGTTGCAGCAACACCACCGTCACCACAACCAGTAGCAGTAGATTACCAAAAAATGTTGGACAGTATTGAGTCCTCCCTGACACAGTTTAACGATCATCACGGTGACATCTTACAAGTCCACGAACAATCGCTGAAACATCAAACTGAATACGCCCAAACCTTCTATCAACTCACCCAGCAGCAATCATTACTTACCAACCAAAATGAGGCAACTAGAGATAGCTTAGAACGCAGCATGATGCGGTTTCACGATCATCAAGCGGAAACTTTGCGCATTCACGAACAATATCTGCAACAGCAGATGGAACATACACATAGTTTCTTTGAACTGATCGAGCAAAAATATGAATCTGTTATTGAAGGAGGTACAACAAAAGAAGCATTGAGTCCAACGCCTGTCAGCAATGGAAACGGACATCAAGCTAATGGTAATGGTACTACATTAGTTGAAATCGCGTCTGTACCTCAAACCCAGGAACCACAACAAATCCCTGAAACCGCATCTGTTGTTGTACCTCCTGTTGAACCTGCACCTGAAATCAATGTTGTTGATTTAAGTCAAACACTGCTGAATGTGGTGAGTGACAAGACAGGGTATCCAGTTGAAATGCTGGAGTTAGAAATGGATATGGAAGCAGATTTAGGCATTGATTCGATTAAGCGCGTGGAAATATTAGGCGCACTGCTGGAACTCAATCCAAGCTTACCCCAACCAAATCCTGAAGAACTCACCGAACTGCGTACCCTCGGTCAAATTGCCGAGTATATGGGTAATATTGCTACAGGGCTTTCCCTAAAAACTGTTGAAGTCTCCACAGTAGAGGAAGTGAGTCATGATGCATCTACTACACCAGTAACACCGATTCCTGAAAGCTCTCCAACAGAACAATTAACTTCAGTACCCGAAACGTCAATTGATGTTGCTAATTTAAGTCAAACACTGCTGAATGTGGTGAGTGACAAGACAGGGTATCCAGTCGAAATGCTGGAGTTAGAAATGGATATGGAGGCAGATTTAGGCATTGATTCGATTAAGCGCGTAGAAATATTAGGCGCACTGCTGGAACTCAATCCAGGCTTACCCCAACCAAATCCTGAAGAACTCGCCGAACTGCGTACCCTCGGTCAAATTGCCGAGTATATGGGTAATATTGCAGGAAATTTAACAGAAGAGGAGATACTGCCAAAAAAGCAGGATAGCGGGGAACCAGAGACAAACCACAATATTATCCGCAGTGTGGTGAAATTAAAAGTTCTACCGCCTCCCGATCGCTTAGAATGCAGTTTACCCCAGCAGCACGTATGCTTAATTACTGATGATGGTTCAGCGCTAACGACACAATTAGCCCAAGCTTTGACTGCAAAAGGGGAAAAAGTTGTCGTTTTAAGTTTTCCTGAATCCGTAATTGCCCAAAGAGCAAATGTAGATGATAATATTGCGCGCATTCTCTTAGAGGACTTGACAGAAACTCGTCTGCAACAACTCAAAGAATTACAATATGGTTCGATTGGCACTTTTATTCACCTCCACCCTGCTATTGACAACGGCGAGGAAATTGCTAATCTCAACTCGGAAACTGCTTTACTCAAACACATTTTCCTACTTGCCAAATATCTCAAAGAACCACTCAATCAAGCTGCAAGTCAAGGACGCAGTTGTTTTGTCACCGTAACTCATCTTGACGGCGAATTGGGAATTGGACAAAAAACAAACTACAGTGCGATCGCTGGTGGCTTGTTTGGACTTACCAAAACACTCAATCAAGAATGGGAATCGGTATTCTGTCGCGCAATTGACATTAGTACTGACATTGATGCCCAACAAGCTGTCAAACATATCCTCGCAGAAATTCAAGATCCTAATCGTTTAATCAGTGAAGTAGGCTACGGCGCTAAAGGGAGAGTCACGTTAGAGAGTTATGAGTTTTGAGTTATGAGTTTTGAGTTTAAGAGAGTCGTGAAGTGTTGAGTTTAAGAGAGTTTTGAGTTATGAGTTTTGAGTTTAAGAGAGTTATGAATGTTGAGTCGTGAAGTGTTGAGTTAAGAAAATTCTTTTAATGATTGCCTCCGGCACACTGACGCGAACAAAACTCAAAACTAATCACTAGCCACTAATAATTCAAAACTCAAAACTCAAAACTAATCACTAGCTACTAATAATTCAAAACTCAAAACTCAAAACTAATCACTAGCTACTAATAATTCAAAACTCAAAATTCAAAACTCAAAACTAATCACTAGCTACTTATCAAACTGGGAATAAACTTATGAAAAGCCAGGTTGACTCAAATTCTGTATTTCTTGTCAGCGGTGGTGCTAAGGGAATAACTGCACAGTGCGTTATTGAATTAGCCAAAGCGAAGCAATGCAAATTTATGATCTTGGGACGTTCTTCTCCTTCACCAGAACCTGTTTGGGCGATGGGATGCCATGATGAAGCTGAACTTAAAAAGCGAATTATGGAGTATTTGGTTGCTAGTGGAGAAAAACCAACTCCAGTTATGGTGCAGAAACAGTATAAGGCGATCGCATCTTCCCGCGAAATTCAAGCAACTCTCAATGCAATTGAACAAGCTGGTAGCAAAGCGGAGTATTTCAGCGTTGATGTCACTGATACAGAGGCTTTACAAGCTATTGCCGATCGCTTAACAGCAGTTACCGGAATTATTCACGGTGCAGGTAATTTAGCTGATAAGCGCATTGAGAAAAAGACTTCTGAAGATTTTGATACTGTTTATGCTGCTAAAGTGACAGGCTTAGCAAATCTGTTGCGTTATATTCCTGCAAGTCAATTACAGCAATTAATATTGTTTTCTTCTGTTGCTGGGTTTTACGGTAATGTCGGACAAGCTGATTATGCGATCGCCAACGAAATTCTCAATAAATCAGCCCATCTCGTAAAATATCATCACCCTGATTGTCATGTTGTTGCCATCAATTGGGGACCTTGGGATAGTGGGATGGTGAGTCCTGAATTGAAAAAAGCATTTGCCGAACGTAATATTGAGACGATTCCGATTCAAGTTGGTGCCAAAATGCTTGTAGAAGAACTTGAATCAACTCATCAAGCACCCCAAATTATTGTTGGTAGTCCTCTTGTCTTTTCTGAAAGCTTCAGTTCACAACTTCAAACTTTTTGTATCCAGCGCCATCTAACTGTAGATGCTAATCCATTTTTGCAAGATCATGTTATTGCAAATCGCCCAGTTCTTCCGGCAACTTGTGCCATAGCTTGGATTGCAAATACTTGCGAACAACTCTATCCTGGTTATCAGTTTTCTAACTGCCGAAATTACAAAGTTTTGAAAGGAATTATTTTTGAACCCACTACTCCAACTGAATATACTTTAGAATTACAAGAAACTAACAAAAACAACATAGAAGTTGAGTTTGATGCTAAAATTTGGAGTAAGAATTTAGCAGGAAAAACTCGCTATCATTTCAGCACGCAGTTAACTCTAAAACGTCAAATACCTTCAAGTTCTGATTACGCTTCTATTAACCTAAATCTCGATCAAAGTTATTCTAATCAACCGTCTTTCTATCAAGATGGTACGGCAAGCTTATTTCATGGAAGAAGTTTTCAAGGAGTTAAGCAAGTTCTCAACATTACTCCAGAAAAAGTCACCATTGAATGTCTACTTCCCAGTCTCAATGAACAACAACAAGGACAATTTCCAGTACAAACATTTAATCCATATATTGTAGATGTACAAATTCATTCTTTATGGATTTGGTCACAATATTTTCATCAGCAAGGTTGTTTACCTTCAGCAATTAATATTTACGAGCAATTTATTCCCGTTCCTTTTGATGAAACATTTTATGTTTCTTGTGAAATCAAATCTAAAACTGATAGTGCAGTAATAGCTGAAGTTGTTACTCACGATAGTCAGGGAAAGGTGTACTCGCGAATGACTGAAGCAAAGGGAACTTTATTACCTAAAAGTAAATAACTAAACGAACCTGATTAGGTATAAAGAAATACTCTAAGGAGTAAAGGTATATGAAATTGACGCAAAAACAAGCTCCCAAAATAGCGATTACTGGGATGAGTTTGATTGCAGGTTCTTGCCTAGATTTGGATAGTTTTGAACGAACTATTTATGAAGGGAACCAAAATTTTATTGAGTTACCTCAAAACCGTTGGCAAGGTAAAATAGACTTTCTCCAAGAGTATCAAGAGCACAACAAGCAAGCATCTGTAGGAGGTTATCTTCCAGAATCTGTCATAGATTTTCAGCAAAATCAGCAGCTATCGGATGAGATAGAAGAATTGAGTCCTCAAGAACTATTGATGCTCAAAGTAGCGGATAGTGCATTGAAAGATGCTGCAATTAAGGAGGGGGCAAAAGTAGCAGTAATTATTGCTACAGCAACTCAAATTTCGCTACAAAAACTCTATAGTAAACAGCAGTTTTCTCGACAACTACAAACAATTTTCACTGGAAAAAGTACAACTAGCGATCTTGAATCATTTGAGCGTTATGGTCGCTGTAACTTACAAAGTGAATATCGTAGCCCAATAGAAAACACGATCGCCAGTCGAATTTCTGCTTTGTGGCAATTTGAAGCACCAGCATTTACACTGACAGCTGAAGAAAATTCCGCATTTAAAGCACTAGAAGTTGCTCAAAATCTACTGATGCTTGGAGAAGTTGATGCGGTTGTTGTTGGTGCAGTAGATTTAGCTGGTAGTAGTGAAAGTGTGTTATTACGCAATCAGCTAGTCAAGATTAATACAGGCGCGAAAACTTTAAGTTACGACAAAAATGCCAATGGTTGGATCGTTGGCGAAGGTTCAGGGGCGGTTGTTTTAAAGTTACATGATGCAATTGAACAAGGCGATCGCATCTACGCCATCATTGATACCATCAGCTTACTACCACAAACTTCATCGTGCGACTCTGCCGCAGTTACGCAAGTTTGTCAACGTGCTTTTCAAATTGCAGATATTGAACCCAAAGACATTGGCTATCTTGAAGTTCATGGAAGTGGAGTAGAGGTAGAAGATACCGCAGAAATTGCAGGTTTGCTAACAGCATATCAAACCATACCTAAACTAAATTGCGCGATCGGTAGTGTGAAATCTAATGTTGGACACACCTATGCAGCATCTGAAATTATTAGTTTAATTAAAACGGCACTTTGTCTCTACTACCGTTATATTCCTGCTACACCGCAGTGGAGTAGTCCTAAAAACCCCGAATGGCAAGATATATTTTATGTTGCAACAGAATCTCGACCTTGGTTTAGTGCCTCAGACAAGCCAAGACGTGCTGCAATTAATAGTATTTCCCTAGATGGTAGCTACGCTCATATCATTTTATCAGAAGAAACAAGCAAAACTAATCTGACTCGCTTCTACGCAGACGGGAATAGATATTTAACTCAAATGCCATTTTATCTATTTGCGATCGCCGCTGACAATCGTAGCGATTTAATGGCTCAGTTACATAGTCTAGAGCAAAATATTGAGAGTTGTACCTCTTTAACTGCTGCTGCAAGTCAAACTTTTAGCACTTTTCAAAAGCAATCGAATGCAACGTATGCTCTAGCAATTCTGGGACGTAATAAAAATGACTTATTACGAGAAATTCAACGGGCATTGACAGGCATAGAACGTGCCTTTGAGCAAGGAGCAGATTGGCAATCTCCTGTAGGTAGTTATTTTACAGCAAATCCTTTAGGAAAAAAAGGTGCGATCGCTTACGTTTATCCTAGTGCATATAACTCCTACATTGGTATTAGCAGAAACCTGTTTCGCTTATTTCCTCAAATTTACGACGATACTGTCATTAAAAATGCTTATAGCCGTGTTGCTAGTATTGAAAGACTCTTATATCCCCGCAGTTTACGTAAATTATCTAAAAGACAATTAGAAGACATTGAACAGCAATTGCTTAATAACCCCATTGCCATGCTGGAATCAGAAATGGGATATGCGGGGCTGATGACGACAATCTTCAAAAATTACTTTCAAATCAAGCCACAATACAGTTTTGGTTACAGTTTAGGCGAAACTAGCATGATGTTTTCTCAAGGCGTCTGGACTGATTTTCAAAAATGTAGTAATGCTTTGAATTCTTCCTCTTTGTTTAGTAGTCGTCTTGCTGGATCTAAAAATGCAGTTCGTGAATTTTGGGGACTACCAACGGTAGAAAAACAAGACGCCGATTTCTGGAGTACATATGTTTTAATGACTCCTGTCGCTGATGTTCAAGAAGTTATTAAACAAGAAGAGCGAGTTTATTTAACTCAAATTAGTACTCCCAAAGAATGCATTATTGCTGGAGAAACAAAAGCTTGTTTGCAAGTAATTGAAAAGTTGAAGTGCGATGCCTTTCGTGCTCCATTTAATCACGTCATTCACTGTGAGGCAATGCGATCGGAATATCCAGAACTTGTACGAATTAAAACCTTACCAGTGCAAAATATTCCAGAAACCGTCTTTTATTCGTCTGCTCAATATGCACCAATAACTCTGGAGAGTGAATCGATTGCCCACCATATCGCTAAATGTTTGTGCCAACAAGTTGATTTCCCACGATTAGTTAATCGCGTTTATGCAGATAACGTCAAAATCTTTATCGAAGTAGGTGCAGGAAGTAATTGTTCGCGCTGGATTAGCGAAATACTCAAAGATCAAGAACACCTCACAGTATCAGTTAACCGTAGAGGTGTAGACGATCATGCTGCAATTCTTAAAGCACTTGCTAAGCTTGTTAGCCATCGAGTCTCGTTAGATTTGTCGCCACTATATACGCGATCGCCAAATAATTTAAGTAGCGATCAATTGTTGACATCAGCTACTTCAACAACACAACAAAATTCATTAAACTCATCTGCAACTGTTACTTTTTCACCTTTGAATGAAGACGAGCAAAGTCAAGTTGAGTTACATACCTTAGATACTTCAGTTAATCAAAATATCAAATCAGAGCCGCCAACTATGCAAGTATTACAGCAATACCCAACTGTTATTTCAGTAGAAAAAGCTCCTAATCAGATTGCAGACAACAAGGCTATTGAACAGCTAATTAATAATCATAAAGATACGCCAATACCATCGGCAAAACAAATAGTTACACATGAACTCACTTTTCCACTTTATCAGAGCGATAGCTATTTAAAATTAAGAGACAATAATCACCGTGCGACTCAAGTTCATACACAATTCTTACAGTCGCGCCAAAAGGCTTTGCTACAGATGAGTAGACTCATTCAGTTACAAATAACCTACTCGCAATTAGCAACTCAAAATGCGAATTCAAGTACTCCAGCTAATAAACCAGTTAGTTTATCTGTTTCTTAATTGTTAGTTTGCGAGGGTTAACAGACGTGGTTAGCGTAAATCCAGCCGTAAATAAGAGCGATCGCCTTAAATTCGTAGGTACATCAACTCAAGCCTGGTACGGTTCATTAAATTCAGTTGCGTTTGATGAAGCAGGAATCAAAGCTAAACTTTTGAATTTAGCTCAACCTTGCTATGTTGTGCGCTCGAATAATCAAATTGGCGTTACTAATGAAGGTTACACTTACACAGCCAATAATGGTAATAAACAAGCAGAACTATTAGCTGCGACTCCTCCTTTATCAACCAAACAACTAGGTGATGCGAGTTTCTTAGACTTTCATCAGGTAAAATACGCCTACGCTACAGGTGCAATGGCACATGGAATCGCTTCGGAAGAACTAGCGATCGCCTTGGGAAAAGCAAAAATATTAAGTTCCTTTGGTGCAGGAGGCTTGTCTCCAGCGCGTGTAGAATCTGCCATTAATCGCATTCAGCAAGCATTACCTCACGGACCTTACGCTTTTAATTTACTGCATAGCCCTAGCGAACCTGCAATCGAACGACGCGCCGTCGATTTGTATCTTAAATACGGCGTCACAACAGTAGAAGCTTCAGCTTTTCTTGACTTAACTCCCAATGTTGTTTACTATCGCGCTGCTGGATTAGGTCTTGACTCTCACAATCAAATTACAATTAAGAATAAATTAATTGTCAAACTTTCGCGCAAAGAAATAGCGATAAAATTTCTTCAACCTGCTCCTACAAAAATTCTTAAAGAATTAGTTGCCCAAAATCTCATTACTGAATTACAAGCTACTTTAGCAGAAAAAATTCCTGTTGCTGATGATATTACTGTAGAGGCTGATTCTGGCGGTCATACTGATAATCGACCTCTCGTTTGTCTACTACCATCAATTTTAGAATTACGCGATGAAATTCAAGAAAAATATCATTATCAACAACCTGTTCGAGTAGGTGTTGCTGGTGGAATTTCTACACCTCAATCTGCACTTGCTGCTTTTATGATGGGTGCTGCTTATGTTGTTACGGGTTCTGTAAATCAATCGTGTGTAGAAGCTGGAACTTCACAACACACAAAAGAGTTACTAGCACAAGCAGAAATGCCAGATGTCATGATGGCTCCTGCAGCAGATATGTTTGAAATGGGTGTAAAACTGCAAGTTTTAAAAAGAGGCACACTATTTCCTGTACGCGCCCAAAAATTATATGAACTCTATAAAAATTACGATTCAATTGATGATATCCCTGCAGTAGAAAGAGACAAACTAGAAAAGCAAATCTTTCGCAGAAGTTTAGACGCAGTTTGGCAAGATACTGTTGCCTATGTATCGACAAGAAATCCAGACAAAGTTCGTAAGGCAGCGAACAATCCTAAATTAAAAATGTCGTTGATTTTCCGTTGGTATTTAGGATTATCTTCGCGTTGGTCTAATTCTGGCGAAAAAGGTCGAGAAATTGATTATCAAATCTGGTGTGGACCTGCAATGGGGAGTTTTAACGATTGGGTTAAAGGCTCTTATTTGAGTGAACCAAGTAATCGTAAAGTTGTTGATGTTGCTGACCACATTATGCTCGGAGCAGCATATTTATACCGTATCCAAAACTTAAAAATGCAAGGCTTGCAATTATCAAATTTCTCTAATCAGTATCAGCCATTTCCACTTTAATTAAAGGTACTTAAATGAGCCAATCGCAATCAAAAACTGTCAAACTATATACTCCAGAAGAAATACAAGCTTGGCTAGTTGCGCGTATTTCAGAACAATTAGGAATCGCACCTGACGAAATAGATATTCGAGAACCGTTAGATAGCTATGGTTTAGATTCAGCTAAAGCTATGCTGATGGCAAGTCAAGCAGAAAAGCTATTGGGATTTCAGTTGTCACCTATATTACTCTGGCATTATCCAACAATAGAGGCACTTTCTCAACGACTGGCAGAAGAATCAGAAGATTCTGAATCCGAGATTTTCGAGATTTAATCCTTTAAAAATTTTAATGATTGAGAAATACTTTAATTATGAACGCGTCTGAACTATTGACAAATCTCACTCGGCAAGGTGTAGAAATACAACTTAATAACGATAAGCTAAATATCCGTTCTACTAAAGGAGTCTTGACACCAGAAATCCGTGCAGAACTGACGGCGCGGAAAGCTGAAATTATGACATTACTGCGTCAACAGGAAATTGAGACTGCTTCTGTCTGTAGTTTTAGTAATGGATTGAGTTTACAAACTATTGGGTGTTTAATTAGTGGTTCTCATCAGCAATCAGTTTTAGATTTTAAACCGCCAATTATTAATCCTAAGAGTATGGCGCAAAAGCTAACAGTAACATTTAAGCCTTTGCCCAAGGGTTACGATAAGAAACAAATTATTCAATTTAGAGAAGAGTTAGAAAACACCCTACAGAAACATGGGGTGAATGTTATCTCTTGGCAACAAGCAACAAAAGATTTTCGTTACGAGTTTACTGTACCAATATTCAAATGGAAAAAAAGTATTACTAGTCGAGTTGTTAAAATTGGCGTTGATGCTGTTATTGATGTTGAAAGACACTATTCTTATCTGAGAAAGGTAGGCATATTTTTTGTAGAGAAGATTTACGAAGTTTACTCGCGTTTAGCTAAGCAGCAACTTTCTGTTTCTAGAATTGCTCAACTAAGTAGCTGGGCTGAAGAACACGCAGCTAAATACATTGAAGATCCCACAAATACACAAGTTATTGTACTAACGAAATTTAATAAAAAGCTCACACATCCTGAGATACCGTATACAAGTAAAATCAAAATTGGTTTAAACACTTTAGTTAGAACTTTCTCTGAAATAGTTTTGGGTGTTTCGAGCCAACAAATTTCTATACTAAATATGAATCTATCAGATTCTACGTATCCTAGAGAAGAAATAGATAAGTTCGTTTTAAACTCGTTAATTCCTAAAGTTTTTGTCCCAATTTTCCCCTTACCACTGAGCCGATTTCAAATCGGGGAATACGATCCAAATACATCGTCCTATGCAGCACAGTTAGTAAAACTTGGTAATGAGCTAGCAGCAACAGGTTTATTTCCGCCAGGTTCTAAATTGAGTCAAGTTATCAAACGAAAATCTCATCGAGATATTGTTAATGTCATTGTTAATGGAAGAACAGGCGTTTCGTATGGCTTTGTTGCTTATGCAGAGGCTCCTCAATACTATGGTGCGGTAGAAATTCATGCAGATGAGTGGGCAAATTTATATTCGGTTGAAGGCTTTGGTGTTGATGAAGTACGCCAAAATGAATTTGGTAGACGCTACGTTCGACTACAAGTAGGTGGACAAGATTTCTACAAGCAAATTCCTGATATTTGGCTAGTTAGTTCGCGTTCAGGTGCAAACAAAACTGATTTAGATCTAAAAACTGATGTGCTGCGAGTTGGTTTGAAAGAAAAGTTATATCTACAGCTACCACATGGAACCGATTTAGAAACAGCAGACATTAAACCTTCCTACGATATTTATGTGATGCTTGCGATCGCACTTGCTGCTGCGTTGTACACTCCAAAACTTATTCAAAATGGTGCACCTATTGTTCATTTTCATGGTTATCCTGCAAGTGACTGGCTGCTACCAAATGAGTATTGTGTTGGCGTCAATAATCCTTCAGTACCATGCGGTACATATGAATCTGGAGTATTTAACTTCTTAGGTATCTCCAGCTTGGCACAACGCGCAGAACATATCTCTTTAATCAGTTTGATTGAACCTGATCATGGAACAAATGTTATCTCCCACGATTTGCAACACTTAGTTAATAGATTGAAAGCTGGTTGTGAAACTAAGTTAATCGAGTTAGGCGGAAAACACTTTACTTCTTTGAAGAATTTAGATTGATTCCCAAAAGCGCATGATACAGTCCATTGCAGGAAAAACAGTTGTTTTGACGGGTGCCTCTGGTGGTATTGGTTTATACATTGCTCGCGCGTTAGCAAAAGAACAAGCAACTGTAGTCAGTATTTCACGTTCAATTCAAAGACTAGAAACAGTCGATGCTGAAGTTAAAGCTTTAGGCAGTAAAAGCATAATTATTCCCTTTGATCTCACTAATTTACAAGAGTTACCTGTATTAGGACAGCAAATCAATCAGCTTGCAGGTTCAGTCGATATTTTAATTAACAACGCAGCTGTAGAAACATGCCAGGCGTTTAAAAATTCCTCTTTAGCAGACAATCAATCAATGTTGTTAACTAATCTACAAGCACCAATCGAGTTAACTCGTTTACTGTTACCAAATATGATACGGCAAGGCATCGGTCACATTGTGAATATTGCATCTTTAGCTGGTAAAAAAGGAACTCCCTACAACAGTATTTACTCAGCTAGTAAGGCAGGTTTAATTATGTGGTCAGATGCCATACGACAAGAATTATCTGGTACTCAAGTAGGTGTTTCAATGATTTGCCCAGGATACGTTTCAGCAGGAATGTTCTTAAGAACAACAGTTCCTGTACCAAAATTTGCTGGTATTTCTACACCATCTGAGGTAGCAATAGCAACTATTAAAGCTATTCAACATAATAAAGCAGAAGTAATTGTAGGCAGCAGCTTTTCTAGGATTTTGTATGCAGTAGAACAACTTTCTCCAGAATTTGCAGACGCTATTTATCGTTGGATGGGTGTAGCAAAGTTAAATCAAAAGCGTGCCGAAAATCAACGACATACTGAAAAGCTTGTTTGAATAAATAACAATGGTTGATAACCGTTACGATATTATTATTATTGGCACGGGTGCTGGTGGCGGAACATTAGCAAATCGATTAGTGCCAAGTGGTAAAAATATTTTGCTACTAGAACGAGGTACTTTTCTTCCACAAGAAAAGGCTAATTGGGATGCTAAACAAGTTCTCCAAAACGAACGATATCGTACTTCTGAAGTTTGGTATGATAAAAATGGCAAAGCCATGCGTCCAGGAACTAGCTATTATGTTGGTGGAAATACAAAAGTATATGGTGGTGCTTTATTACGATTTCGAGAAAAAGACTTTGAAGAAGTCACTCATAAAGGCGGTATTTCTCCAGAATGGCCACTAAAATATCGTGACTTTGCACCCTATTACGACCAAGCAGAAAAACTTTATGAAGTGCATGGTAAAAGAGGGCTAGATCCTACAGAACCACCAACAAACGAAGAATATCCTTTTCCAGCAGTTAGCCACGAATCACTTGTCCAAGATATTCACGATGCATTAAAAGATAGAGGATTACACCCGTTTCACTTACCTCTTGGTATTAAACTTAATGAAGTTAACCCGTTTTTGAGTTCTTGTATTCGCTGCGATACTTGTGATGGCTTTCCTTGCTTTATTAATGCCAAAGCTGATGCTGATGTTAATGCTGTCCGTCCAGTAATGGCTTATCAAAATCTAACTTTACTTACCGAAGCAAAAGTTTTACGGCTACATACTAGTGCGTCTGGGCGTGAAGTCACTCAGGTAGAAACAGAAATTTCGGGTAAGCATCTCCTATTTTCTGCTGATATTGTTGTTGTGGCTTGTGGTGCTATTAACTCAGCACTCTTATTACTTAAATCTGCTAACGACAAACATCCAAACGGATTAGCAAATAGTTCTCATCTAGTGGGATGTAATTATATGACACATCATAATGGGGCAATTATTGCTTTAACAACAAAATCCAATCCAACAATTTTTCAAAAAACATTAGCTGTCCATGATTTTTACTGGGGTGACAAAGATTTTGTTTATCCTATGGGTGCTGTGCAGTTACTTGGCAATGTAAATGGAGAACGACTTGCTGCTCATGGACCGCCTTTTGTACCTAGCTTTTTATTCGATATTGTAGCAAAACATTCTTTAGCTTGGTGGTTAATGACTGAAGATCTCCCAACTATAAATAACCAGGTATTTATTAAAAACAATAAGGTCTTTCTTCATTATAAAAATAACAACATTGAAGCGTTTAACCGTTTATTATACCGCTGGACTGAAGAGCTAAAGATTATTTTTAAGAAATATGCTTTCTCTCCATTTTCTTTTTATCTTAGAAATCAAATTGCTTTAAGAGAGGTTGGGCATCAATGCGGTACATGCTGCTTTGGCTTAGATCCCAAAAAATCGGTACTCGACCTTAATTGTCGCACTCATGATGTTAGCAATTTATATGTTGTTGATAGCAGTTTTTTCCCTTCTAGTGCTGCTTTAAATCCATCATTGACGATTATGGCAAACGCTCTACGTGTAGGAGAGCATTTATTAGAAATATTGAAATAACCTTGTCTGAAGTCTAATCGAGAAGGTGACTCGAATGAAATATATTTCACTACAAACCGAACAGCAGAAAAATTTACAATACGATGTAGGATGTGTTCTATCATACCGAGAATTAATTAATGATAGAACAAATAGCAAACTTGATGACACGCGAGTATTAGGAGTTGTTGCTGCCGGAAGAGATGCAAATAATTACTTGCCTTACACAATTCCCCAAACGATTAAACAAATTTCTGCAATGGGGTTGGGTGCGGATATTGTTATTGGATTGAACAATGGGTTTGACTGTCCATCAGTTATAGAACAGTTTAAATTATTAGCCAATGTACAAGTTATTTTATTATATACAGGAGAAAAATTAGCTAATAATACGCCAGCACAAATATTTGATAATTCTCAGGCAGAAGGTACACCATATTGTGTGAATAACTTATGCGCACCTTTACTACATAGAATCTTCATCGTATATCAAAAACAAGGAATACACTCCCCTGGCAAAATACGTGTTTTAGGAGATATTTATGGTTTACTTTTAAGTAGTATAAAATGCGGTTGGATACCACCAGCAATCTTAGTTGCTTTTGACGCTGAATCTCACTTTTTAGTTAGCGATCGCACATTACATCTTCAATTAGGTTCAGATGGCTTAGGTCTAATAATTAAGAAGCTGCACAATCATCAAGACATAGATCTACTAGGAGCAAACAATAGGTATGTTGTTTATCATCCCATTACAATAGAGGGTAATAAAGTTTTTGTCCCTGCTTTTTCTGAGGAACTACCTCCAATTCAGTGGTTTCTAAACCTACTACATGGTAGCTACGCAGGTTATCAATACAAACCTGCAAGTTGCACAGTTGGTAAGACTGATGTCATGATCAGTTTGTTTACTGTCATTGCTCAAAGATATCCAGGAGCAAGGCTTGATGATGTTCACCTCACTATATTGGCTAAAAATGCAGGCTTTCGGGGTGATATATTTATGGATATCACATCTACTAATAGAGTCCCTAGTCCTACAGAACTTGCAAGCGATCAACAACTACAATTTGCTTGGAAAGAACAGGTTTATAGATGGATTGCTGGATTATATGCTTTAGAATTTAACTATGGTAAACATTATGTTACGCCAATTTGTACTGCTTATTTTCCCTTTAATGTTGTATTAAACCCCATAACTTTTTTAAATCGATTTAGAAAAGCAGAAAAACTCACTTTAGATAATATATTTAAGAAAGTAGTGTTATTGTTATCTGCTGCCATAGCATTTATTCAAATCAAAAGAAAAGCATCAAATGAGCCTGATATTCTTCAAGGTTCTCAAGCTAAAGCTTCTTGGTAAAGTTTGAACTAGCTTGTAGGTATTATTGCAACCTTAATCACTTGACGTGCTTTCATATCCTGAAAGACTTGCTCTAAATCTTGTAATGGGCGCCGTTCGCTAATCAGCAACTCAAACGGAATCACGCGACTTGCTAGTAATGATAAAGCAGCACGCACGTATTTCGGAGTATTATGAAAAACACCTTTTAAAGTAAGTTCGCTGTAATGCAGTTGTTCTGTATTAACTGTAATTGTCGTATCTCTAGGACAACCACCAAACAAATTTACAGTACCACCAGGGCGCGCACAGGCGATCGCACTTTCCCAAACTGCAGGTATTCCCGTTGCTTCAATCACTACATCTGCACCCCAGCCTGCGGTGTGTTCTTTAACGACAGATGGCGTATCTTCAATTTGGCGATAATCAAAAGTTTTCGCTGCACCCAACTTTTGCCCAATTTGCAACCGCTGCTGATTTCCCCCAAACAACAAGACACGATTTCCTCGTTGGGCTAATACCCCAACAAACATTAGCCCTATTGCCCCATCTCCCAAGACAACCACAGTATTGTACTGTGACACATCAGAACGCGCAATCCCATGCAATACACAAGCTAGAGGTTCAGTCATTGCAGCTAATTCGTAGCTCAAGTCAGCAGGAACACGCAACATATTTCGTTGCACAATCGCCGCTGGAATTTTAAGATACTCTGCAAATGTCCCGTTGTTCCACGTTAGATTTGGGCAAAGCGAATATTCTTCACGTTGACAAAAAAAGCATTTCATGCAAGGAGCCGAATTATTCGCAACGATGCGATCGCCTACTTGCCAATTTTCTACACCATTTCCCACAGCTACAACCCGCCCAGATGCCTCATGCCCGAACAATGTTGGTAGCTGAAGCATTTTAGCATGATTTCCGCGACGCCAAACTTTTAAATCTGTACCACAAGTGGTTGCTACGGCTACCTGAATAACCACCTCACCTGCTGCTGGCGTGGGTTCAGCAACTTGTTCTAGACGTAAATCTTCTTGACCATAGAGTAATGCTGCTAGCATTAACTATTCGTATCTATCTTTCTACCCAATTCTACCAGGCACGCTACGCCTCAATTCCAGATTTGACAACTTGTTTAGGCTGCGATCGCTGTACGGCAACTTCTGATACTGGTAACTTACTCACAGCCAGTATTGGTACTTCTTGCCAGCATGACGTACAAAACCAGTACATTCCTCCCTGACGAGCGTGGCGCAGTAAAGGATTACCGCAGCAAGGACAGTTATTATTGGTATTCATAGCACTATTATCCCTATATTTAAAGCTGTTGATTGATTTTGCAATTAAGCCATAAAACTTGGCTTTTATTTTCAAGATAGCTAGTCTCTCTAGCGAACGTATCAAAAAAATTTCTTTCTTTTAATTGAGGAGTTAAAATCCAATGTGCTGCTTGCTGTTTTTTCATACCTCTCCTCTGCCAAGGTAGCAGAGCAAACGGTTTTTATAAGTAAGATTGATGAATTCACCTTAATTAACTGACTAATCTGTTAATATCTTTTCTTTTTGATTTGTAAATTTCAAAGTTTAAGCAGTAACAGCATTAGTATAAGTCTCTTTGCGGTATGATTCCACAATAAGGCTGATTATGGAATGTTCCCATCTATCCTAGGAATTATTCTTTGTGTAGCATCTATTCCCGCGATCCCCGTTACTAATAGCACTATTTAATATTGATTTTGCCTGCTCAAGAAAACTAAAAATGTTTTCTAAATATTTAGAATAAATAACCGAAAACATTCAAATTAAAGTTTTCTTTGCTCACTTATTATTCTATGAAAAACTATTTGTTTCCTTCGTTTAAATTACTAAGACACTGACGTTTTTTAATAAACAAGCACGCTATTTCTTTAAGTAAAAAAACATCTAATTAAATGAAAGTTGAAGGAAACTTTAGCTTAGACAAGTATATGTAATGCTTAAATTAACTCTTATCTGTTGTATTTAAAGCAAATTCAAAGCTAAATACTTATTTTCTTTCCTATGACGCTGCGATCGCCCTCAAGCCCAGGCTAACGGCTGTTAGCAGACGATCGTAACCAACGCTTGCCTCTCTTCCTATACACCTTCTTAGTTGAGTACTCTAGAGCTAACAAGTAAAATTACATTTTTTATTATTTGTTTACATTCGCTTATTACTGCTTCACATACTCAGTTTTACTTGTTTCAATAGCTCTGAAAAATTTATTAATCTTGACTGAAATTTTATCTTTACAAATTCTTTTTAAAACTACACTCAATGATGTTAATTAAGTAAAGGTGCTTGACCATTGACAAAATTTTGCAGCAGCACTGACACTATTTTTTCATGAATCAAATTTCGCAAAACTTAACGATTTTGCTAGCCAATGGCTAAAGATAGTGGGGTAATGGTACCACTACCCTAATCAGTATCCAACTAAGATGTAATTTCTAGTTTAGCTTCAAAATGGTATCTTTATGAAATCTAATATTGAAAACCAGCATCAGCCTCCTGCCTTGGAAATCAGTACATCGCGGCAATTCATATCTTGGTTATCTGAACAAAATGTCAGCCTTGCTTTTACAACCTATCAGACAGGAAAGTTATTTTTAATCGGTATAGCAAGCGATCGCCGTTTATCAGTATTTGAACGAACCTTTGAGCGCTGCATGGGGTTGTGGGCGAGTCCCGATCGCTTGTACACGAGTTCTTTGTATCAAATCTGGCGCTTTGAAAATGCCCTAGAATCAGGTCAATTACACAACGGTGGCTACGATCGCCTTTACGTTCCCCAAGTTGGATACACCACAGGCGACATTGATATTCATGACATTAATGTAGATAGTCAAGGTCGAGTCATTTTTGTTAACACCTTATTTAGCTGCTTGGCAACAATTAGCGATCGCTACAGTTTCATTCCCCTGTGGCAACCACCCTTTATTTCTCGACTCGCTGCTGAAGATCGCTGTCATCTTAACGGGTTAGCAATGGAAAATGGTCAACCCCGCTACGTTACTGCGGTGAGTCAAAGTGATGTTACCGATGGTTGGCGCGATCGCCGTCACAATGGTGGCTGTGTTATTGATGTTGCCAGTAACGAAATTGTCCTTTCTGGTCTTTCCATGCCTCACTCACCAAGAGTTTATCGCGATCAGCTTTGGTTACTCAATTCTGGTACTGGCTATTTCGGTACAGTTGACGTCAATTCTGGTAAATTTAATGCTATTACTTTTTGTCCTGGTTACTTGCGCGGACTCGCATTATGGGGAGATTACGCCGTTGTTGGTTTATCTAAAATGCGAGGCAACAAAACTTTTTCCGGACTACCCCTAGACGAAAACCTTGTCGCTAAAGATGTCGAACCGCGCTGTGGTTTACAAATCATTGATCTGCGTAGTGGTGATATTGTCCACTGGTTACGCATCGAAGGCATGGTAGAAGAACTGTACGACGTTGCCATCATTCCCAATGTCCGCCAGCCTATGGCACTAGGCTTTAAATCAGACGAAATCCGCCGCACAGTGACTATCGGTTCTTTGTAGAAGATGAGTGGCTAGTTGCTAGTGACTAGTGACTAGTTATACCGTGCTTGAAAGGTGCTACACGATCAAGCAAGGAGTAAGAGTGCAGAGGAGACTAAGAGACAGGGAGTTACTCGTTAAGAGTGTTGAGTTAAGAAAATTCTTCTAATTCAAAACGTGCTAAGGCACCGCTACGCTAACACGCATTCAAAACTAACCACTAGCCACTAGCCACTAACCACTAACTCCTAGCCAAAAGCCACCAGCCAGTAGCGACAATATTTTCACCTCTTAAAACTCTCCTGACTGCCATCAGCCAGCGAT